>CALAGB010000270.1 GCA_937891245.1 uncultured Thermomicrobiales bacterium
GCGACAAAGCGGGTACCCATTACGATACCCGAGGCTCCCATTGCCAGCGCGGCGGCAAGACCGCGTCCGTTGCCGATGCCGCCACTGGCCAATACCGGGATTGAGACCGATTCGAGGATGCGCGGGACGAGGACCATTGTGCCGATATCGTCGCGCCCCAAGTGGCCGCCACCGTCGTAGCCGACGGCGATGACCGCGCTGCCGCCGAGTTGCTCAACCTTTTGCGCCTGACGAACGCCCGCGACCAGAATGAGCGTCTTGACGCCGGTGCCTTCGAGGCGCTTGAGAAACGGTTCCGGATTCCCCGCCGTAAAGCTCATGATGCGGACATCTTCGGCCAATGTGGTTTCAACCAGATCCATGATGTCACGGCGGGTGCTGATGGCGAAGTTGACGGCGAACGGCCGATTAGTCAGCTCGCGCACCGCCCGAATTTCGTCTCGTAACGCCTCGGCTCCGCCAGGAATCGTAACGGCACTGATCTGTCCAAGCCCGCCCGCGTTCGAGACGGCAGCGCACAATCCCGAAAACGCGAGATGCGCGAGACCCCCCTGCACAATCGGGATCTCGATTTCCAGTAACTCCGTGATCGCTGTTTTCATCGCCGCTCCGTTCAGTGGCGGTTAGTCCGATCCATCGTTTGGACCAACGCTCGCATCCGGCCTCATTTGGTCACCGCCGTCAAATTGCCAGATCGAGCGGCAAGTGCAATGCTTGGCCTATTCTGGGGGACAGATGGGTCCGGTATCAACTGGATTAATCACGAGTCGTCGATTGCCTGGTCGATGTCGCCGGCGTATTCAGAGCGAGGAGTCGCGGATGCGTATTCGTAAGGTCGGAGTGCTCGGAGCAGGCACGATGGGTGCCGCGATAGCCGCGCTGGCTGCCTCCGCCGGCGTGCCGGTCGTGCTCCTCGACATCGCGGGCGATGTTGATCGGAATAACCCGGCCCGCAGGGGGATCGAGCGAGCGCTCAAGGCGCGCCCGGCAGCGTTCATGGACCCCCGACGTGCGGCTTTGATCGAGATCGGTAATTTCGACGACGATCTGGCCAGACTGCGAGATTGCGACTGGCTGATCGAGGCGATTGTCGAGCAGCCGGCGCCGAAGCGGGCGCTCTTTGAACGACTCGACGGTATGCTCGACTCATCCATGATCGTCAGTTCAAACACGTCAGGCATCCCGATGCAGCGGCTCATTGAGGGCCGCAGCGACCTGTTTCGTCAACGCTTTCTCGGAACGCACTTCTTCAATCCACCTCGCTATCTGCATCTGCTCGAGCTCATTCCAACGACCGAAACGGCGCCGGACGTGTTGGCGACGATTGAAGCGTTTGGCCGCGAAATTCTCGGGAAGGGCGTGGTGCGCGCGCGTGATGTGCCAGGCTTTATCGCCAACCGGCTCGGTGTCTACGGGATGATCCACGCGATTCGCCTGATGGACGAACTCGGGTTGTCGATCGACGAGGTCGATGCGCTGACCGGCCCACTCATTGGTCGCCCGCGATCGGCCATATTTCGCACAGCAGACCTAACCGGGATCGACGTCCTGCTGCACGTCGCGAGCGGACTCGCCGACGCCACCGGCGAGGATTTCGTGCTGCCCGAGTGGGTTCACCATTTGGCGGCTGACAAGCGGCTGGGTGAAAAGAGCGGCGCCGGCTTCTACCGTCGTGAAGGCGGACAGATCCTGACGCTCGACCCGGTGACGCTGGAGTACGGCCCGCGTGGCGAACTGCGCTTGCCGGAAATCGCGGCAATCAAAGATCGACCGCTGGCCGAGCGTCTCGTTGCGGTGCTCGATTTACCGAACAAGTATGGGGAATTCGGCCGGCGGCTTTTCGCCGAAACAACGTCTTACACACTCGACCACGCGTCCGAGATCGCGTACGACATCGCGGATGTCGATCGGGCGATCGAATGGGGCTTCGGCTGGGAGCTTGGACCATTCAAGCAGATCGATGCGATCGGGTCGGATCGTGTTGCTGCCTTGCTGCACACCGCGAACCAGCCGCAGTCGTCGTTGCTTTCGGCCGCGGGCGAAGCGCAGTTCTACCGTCATGAGTCAAACGTTGTCGAGCAGCGATCCTTTACCGGCGGTTATCAAACGGTGCCATCCATCCCGGGTGCCGTCTCACTCGCGGAGCTGCGCCGCAATGGGAAAGTGCTGAAAGATTCCAGCGACGCCACGCTTCTCGACATGGGCGACGGGATCGCGCTGCTTGAGTTCCATT
Organism: uncultured Thermomicrobiales bacterium; assembly: GCA_937891245.1. GTDB lineage: Bacteria > Chloroflexota > Chloroflexia > Thermomicrobiales > Thermomicrobiaceae > CALAGB01. The sequence continues at coordinate 2,234 of CALAGB010000270.1, forward strand.
CCAAAATGAACGTTATCGGTGGCGGCACGCTCAGCATGCTCAAGGACTCAATCGATTGGGTGGATCGGGCCGGCTACGCTGGTTTGGTTATCGGCAACGAGCACCCGCAGGCATTCTCGGCGGGCGCCAATATCGGGCTGATGCTCTCGGTCGCGCAGGAAGGCGACTGGGACGAAATGGATCTGATGATTCGACAGTTCCAGCGAGGAATAGCGAGTGTACGGTTCGCCCCGTTTCCGGTCGTCGTCGCGGCGGCGGGCCTCGCGCTTGGCGGCGGTGCCGAACTCGTACTGCACGCCGACAGAGTGCAGGCAGGAGCTGAACTCTATGCCGGGTTGGTCGAAGTGGGTGTCGGCTTGATCCCCGCCGGTGGTGGTACGAAGGAATTACTCCTTCGCTTTAACCAGGAACTCGCTCCGTATATTGAAGCCGACCGGTTCGAGGCGGTCCGGCGCGCTTTCACGAATATCGCCATGACCCAAACCAGCACCAGCGCGCTCGAAGCGCGGAACCTCGGGTTCCTGAGCCGGCAGGATGCGATCAGTATGAATCGCGATCTGATGCTGGCAGATGCCAAGCGCACCGCGCTGGCGCTGGCACCCGGTTACGTCACGCCGACGTCGGCGACGCTGCCGGTTCTCGGAAACCAGGCACTCGGCAATCTACGCTACGCCGTCTGGTCGATGCACGAGGCGGGGCAGATCACCGAACACGAGGTACTGATCGGCAATGAACTCGCGTACGTTCTGAGTGGTGGCGATGGCCCTCCGAACGAGGTCGGCGAGCAGGAAATTCTCGATCTCGAGCGACAGGCGTTCCTCCGCCTGATCGGTACCCACAAGACACAGGAACGGATGGCGCACATGCTGAAAACCGGAAAACCGTTACGCAACTAACGAGACAGCGTACCGACGACCGTTTGAGGATTTCGAGGGAGCAAAGCATGCAAGAAGCAGTCGTGGTGAGCGCGGTGCGCAGCGCGGTTGGGCGTGGCAAGGCAGATGGAGCGTTGGCCACCGTCCATCCACTCGATCTCTCGGCGAGCGTGATGCGCGCTGCAGTCGAGCGTATCGAACTCGATCCTCGCGAACTGGATGATGTCTACTGGGGCTGTGCCTTTCCGGAAGGATCGCAGGGCCTCAACGTGGCTCGGCTCTCGTTGCTGCGCGCCGGCTTCCCCGTTAGCGTGCCGGGCGCGACGATCAATCGTTTTTGCTCTTCGGGCCTGCAGACGATTGCGATGGCGGCGCAGGCGATCATGAGTGGCATGGCCGACGCGATCATGGCCGGCGGCGTCGAGATGATGAGCCAGGTGCCGATGTCCGGCTTCCATACACGCATTCACCCGGAGCTGATTGAACCGTACATCGGCATGGGCTTTACGGCCGAGCGTGTAGCACAACGCTGGGGAATTCCGCGCGATGATCAGGATCGATATGCCTTCGAGAGCCAGCACAAAGCGGCTTGCGCCTGGAACGAAGGCCGCTATGACGATCAGATCGTGCCGGTATTGAATGGAAACGGCTCCGGCACATCCTTCGTGCGAGACGAAACAATGCGACCGGATACAACGGTCGAAGGGCTCGCAAAGCTGCGACCGGCATTCAATGTCAAAGGGACAGTGACGGCCGGCAACTCGAGTCCGTTTTCTGATGGGTCGGCGGCGCTCGTCCTCATGTCGAAGTCGAAGGCCGAGCAGCTTGGACTCAAGCCGCTGGCGCGCTTCATAACGTTCGCAGTCGCCGGCGTTGAGCCTGACGTCATGGGGATCGGTCCGGCGGTAGCAGTCCCAAAAGCGCTCGAACGCGCCGGGTTGTCGCTCGATGATGTGAAACTAATCGAATTCAACGAAGCGTTCGCGGCACAAGTGCTGGCCGTTATCAAAGAGTTGGAGCTTCCAACCGACATTCTCAACGTCAACGGCGGTGCAATCGCACTCGGGCATCCACTCGGCGCGACCGGCGCCAAGTTGACGACGAGTCTGATCCACGAACTGCGCAGCCGCGGCGGTGGTATCGGCCTGGTCACGATGTGTATCGGCTGTGGTATGGGTGCGGCCGGCCTTTTCGAGGTCTTTGCTGCCTGATGTGCGAAAGGACGACCGATGACTGATCTGTCCCAGCGCGGAGGCGGTTGGCTGTTGGAGGCGCCGGATTCGATTTACGCACCTGAAGATTTCGACGGTGCCACCCGAGAGCTTGCGAAGATTACCCGACAGTTTGTTGAGCGCGACGTTCTGCCGAAACTTGAACGGATGGAGGCGGGCGAACTCGATCTGAACGTACCGCTGATGGAACGTGCCGGTGAACTCGGCGCACTCTCGGTCGAAGTTCCCGAAGAATACGGCGGGCTTGACCTTCCCAAGGTCGTTTCTGCGGTCGTCACCGAAGAGCTGGCGGCGGCCGGCGGTTTTGCCGTCACGATGACCGCGCATACCTCGATCGGTACCTTGCCGCTCGTCTATTTCGGCACTGACGAGCAAAAGCGCCGCTACCTGCCGCGCCTGGCGTCGGGCGAGTGGATCGCGGCCTATGCGCTCACTGAGGCGAATTCCGGTTCCGATGCTCTCGCGGCACGAACGCGCGCGACGCTTTCCGGCGACGGAACCCACTACCTGCTGAATGGAACGAAACAGTTCATCTCGAATGCCGGCTTTGCCAACCTGTTCACGGTCTTTGCGCAGGTCGACAGCGACAAATTCACGGCATTCCTGGTTGAACGCGACTTTCCCGGCGTCAGCTTTGGGAACGAAGAGCAGAAGATGGGCATCAAATCCTCTTCCACACGCCAGGTTATCCTGCAGAACGCCGAAGTGCCACGTGATAACGTCCTCGGCGAGATCGGGAAGGGACATCGCATCGCGTTCAACGTGCTGAACGTCGGTCGCTTCAAACTGGGTGCCAGCAGCGTCGGTGGTGCGAAGCGCGCGCTTGAGCAAGCGACAGAATATGCGGTGGAACGCAAGCAATTCGGGCAACCGATCGCGTCGTTTGGGCTGATCAAGCAAAAGCTCGCTCGCATGGCGGTACGGCTCTTTGCCAGCGAGAGCGCCGTGTATCGCACGATCGGGCTGATCGACGCGGCGATCGCCGGCCGTGCCGGATCCGAAGCGGTGTTGAGCGGCATACAGGAATACCTCATCGAATGCTCGATCCTGAAAGTGCTCGGCACTGAGATGCTCGATTACGTTCTCGACGAGGCGCTACAAATTCATGGCGGTTATGGCTATCTCCACGATTTCCCGATCGAACGTGCGAATCGCGACGCGCGTATACAGCGCATCTTCGAGGGCACCAACGAGATCAACCGGCTGCTCATCCCCGATATGCTCTTCAGGCGTGCGATGAAGGGTGAGTTGCCGTTGATCGACGCCGCGCACCGGTTGAAAGGCGAACTGCTTGAGCCAAGCTTCGAGCAACCTGACGGCGAATGGGGGCTCGTACGGCAGCAGGTCGCGAACCTCAAAAAGTTGGCGTTGTTCGTCGCGGGTCTCGCGGCCGAACGTTTCGGCAATGCACTCGAACATGAACAGGAAGTGCTCGGGGCAATCGCGGACATCGTGATCGAAGCGTTCGCGGCGGAATCCGCCGTGCTGCGCGCGATCCAGATCGGAACGTCGGAGGCTGCGGCGATGGCCCGACTTTATCTCGATCGATCGTTGGAGATTGGATTGCAGGAGGCGACGTATAGCCTCTCTCGCCTGGCGGAGGGCGATGACGTGCGCATGTACCTGTCGATCGCCCGGCGCCTGACACGTCGCGAGCCGCTCGATACTGTGGGAGTGGAGCGCCAGATCGCGGAACGTGTCATCGAGTCCCGCGGCTACCCCACCTTCGTACCGATCTCGTCGTAACGCGACCAAACATGCTATTCTTCGGCAACAGACAATAATTGAGATTTGAGTGTGTTCGGTCGCATGGGAGATCGGCGAACACTATCGGGGCTGAGTCATCGTTTGTGTACGTGATTCGTTCACTGAAAGACGTCGTTGGAGGGAGCTTCCGATGGACGGCCTGATGATGGATTTTCAACTGACGCTTCCGGTCATCTTGCGACGTGCCGTGACGTATTTCGGCCCCAAAGAGATCGTGAGCCGCGAACCAGATCGCTCGCTTCACCGTTACACCTACCGCGACATGGCCGACCGTGCCACGCGTTTGGCGGTGGCACTTAAAGATCTCGGCGTTCAATCGGGCGATCGCGTCGCGACCCTCGCCTGGAACCACCACCAGCATTTGGAAGCGTATTTCGGCGTGCCACTCTCCGGCGGCGTCTTGCACACGCTTAACCTCCGACTTCATCCGACGGACCTCGCTTTTATCATCAACCATGCCGACGATCAGGTCATTTTGATTGACGACGTGCTCTGGCCGCTCTTCGAAACGATCCGCGGCGCGGTCCATCCGAAGCACGTGATCGTCTTTTCCCACCCCGGCTCGCCGGCGGATGTACGCCAAGGAACGCTGGATTACGAAGCCGTGCTGGCCGGCGCCGACACCAGCGGATTTACCTATCCGGAGTTCGAAGAGGAGCAGGCGGCAGCGCTCTGCTATACGTCGGGCACGACCGGGCGTCCCAAAGGTGTGCTCTATTCACATCGTGCGATCGTGCTCCACTCGTTCGCGACGGCGTTAACTGGACCTGCCAGCATCGGTGAGATCGACACGGTGATGCCGGTCGTGCCGATGTTCCATGTCAATGCTTGGGGTATGCCGTTTACCGCGACGATGATGGGGGCGAAGCAAGTTTTGCCGGGTCCGTATCTGGACGGCGCCAGCCTGCTGGAGCTGTTGGACCACGAGCAAATCACGGTATCGTGCGGCGTGCCGACGCTCTGGCTCGGCGTGTTGCAACTCCTCGACAACGATCCTGGTACGTACGACCTTTCGCACTTGAAAGCGCTGCTGTCAGGCGGGCAAGCCGCGCCTGAGTCGATGGTCCGAGGGTTTCGCGAACGTCACGGAGTGAATGTTTACCAGGGCTGGGGAATGACAGAAACAACGCCGGTCGCGTCCGTGTGCTACAGCCCGGTTGCGGACGGCGAATTGTCGTCGGACGAGCGGTACCGGTATCTCATCAAGCATGGACGCCCGTTGCCTTTTGTCGAAATGCGCGTCCGCAACGGTGACAGCATCGCGCCGCGGGATGGCGAAACGATGGGCGAACTCGAGGTGCGCGGACCGTGGGTCGCCGCGTCGTACTTTGACATGCCGGAGGCGGGTGATCAGTTCACGGATGATGGTTGGTTCCGTACCGGCGATATTGCCACAATCGACGAACTGGGCTACATGGAGATTCGCGATCGACTGAAAGACGTTATCAAGTCGGGCGGTGAATGGATCAGCTCTCTGGCGCTGGAGAATGCCTTGATGGGCTATCCGGCGGTTGCCGAGGCCGCGGTGGTTGCGGTTCCCGATCCTCGCTGGCTGGAGCGGCCCGTGGCGGTTGTCGTCCTGCGTGATGGCAAGACCGCCACCCCCGAGGAGCTACGGGCCTTCCTCGCGCCGAAATTTGCCAAGTGGTGGTTGCCGGATGCCTTCGAGTTTCGCGATTCGATCCCGCGCACCTCGACGGGCAAGTTCCAGAAATCGACACTGCGCGATGAGCTCGCGTCGAAGTACATGGAAACCAGGAACGAACAGACGGCGGATTGACAGTTCCTGACTGTGTGGTGCCGGGCGATGCCGTGCCCGGCACCGATCCCCCCACCTTCGATCGGGCCTGATTGCCCGAGTTGCATCGAAGCGCGCGCCATTGAGGCACGGATCGTGTATGCCGTTGATATGAGATCGGTTCCTTCGAGTCGCGTCGGCGCCATGTTGTATGTATCCGAAGCGGAAGGAGTACGACATACGGAGTGCGTCAGTTCGTCGTGCCGGATACGTTCCCGCTCGACCGCGTGATGCTGTCTCAGGCCGCTACGTTATGCGAACGTGTGACGGGCGGCTGAACTGGGCGGCCCGCGCAAGGAGCAGACGCGAAGAGACCAATGGGCGAGCCCTTCGCCCGCCCATTAGTTTCGTCGGTTCGGTCAAACAACATGGAGATTAGCGCACGGTGAACTTGATGATATAGCCCGCCGGATCGCCTTCGATCTCATAACTTAGCGCGTAATCACCGCGCGGCAGTCTTCTGACGATCGCAATGAGTTGATATTCTCCGCCCGCCGCGCGGGAGTTGTAGGTAAACTGCCGCTGCATGTTTCCCTGTGTCCCATCCCATGGTTGGTCAAGTGGGGCGATATTGAACGCCGTCACGACCAGCCCAAGAGAAGAGATGTTGTGCCGCTGCGCGTCATATACGACGGTCGTGAGCAACGGAAAAAGGACAGGATCCGTCGTGGCTTCTACCGCGCCGATGTCGCAACTTCTGCCTTGTGGCCGGCTAATACCAGTTTGATCAGTCGTAACGGCGATCGTGGCACCCGGGTTGCTCGCATCTGCCGCGACGCAGTTCACGACCGGAATTCGATCGATCACTCCGGTGCTTCGAGTACTCGGAAGCATCGTTTGCGTCTGGCCACCGTTGTACTGCAGCGGCCCCAGGGACAGCGGGAAGCTTGGCGAAATCACGTGCGACGTTGAAGACGTATTGCAAGAATCATCGGACACCAGATTGTAGTTGCCACCAATTTGGCCGGCCGGGCTGCACTCGTTGTGATCCGTCTCATCATTGAGAATGCTGTTGGACAGGGTTATCGTCGAATTTCCCGTTCCAAGCACGTCTCCATCAGAGCCCGAGTTTCCGGAAAAGGTCAGATTGGTCAGCGCGGCACTGCCCAGGTTCGAAACCGCGCCGCCAATACCTCCGGCCGCGTTATTGGCGAAAGTACTGCTGATTACTGTCAGTGTTCCGTTCGGCTGATTATTGATTGCCCCGCCGTTGATCGGAGCGTCGTTTCCGACGAACGTTGATCGGTTGACGTGGACCTTTCCGAAGACGATCACCGCTCCGCCTCCGACACCCGTAGTGGTGTTGTCACGAAAGGTCGTTGTTGTCACTGTCACATTTGCGTCGATGCTGGCCGAGATGCCCCCGCCGCTGGATGCTCTGTTGTTGGACAGTGTGGAATTGGAAATCGACGCGTCTCCGTCGACGTGGATGGCACCGCCCAGGCCGGTCGTACTCCCATTACTGATCGTCAAGAAATCCACGTTCAACGTCGCGCCGGACGCGACATTAAAGATACGGAACTGCGGCGTGGCATCGGCACTATCCCGTGTGATGGTGGCCGACTGACCCTTCATAGTCAGATTGCCAGTGATGGGGGGAAGGCCATCGTCCACTGTGGCCGGCGTTGTAATTCGATAGGTGCAATGGGCAGCCAGAACCAGTGTGCCACCGGCGGCGTTGGCGTTGGCGGAGTTGATTGCCGAGATCAAGCTATCTGTGTTGCAGGGAACATTTAACCGGAGTGGTGCTGCAAGCGCAGCTGAACTCGCGAATCCGAACATCGAACCCAACAACATCGCTAATATGCCAAATGTACCCGTTATCCGCCTCAAATCGCCCGACTTCATACCCTGCCCCTTTCGCCTGTCATGCGCCGCCATATATTGCATCGCTTGGTGCGTACCATACGAAAAGCGTTGGCTGTTCGTACAGTGTCATAGGTCAGAGTTTAATTGTCAAAAAGTTTGGTTGTCTATAGGAGGTTGGGAATTGTCTCGCGTAGGACCTAGAAGAAGGGCGCCAAAAAGAACCTGTTCAGCGGGGTTGTCGTACCGCGCAGCAATACGAAAAGATCGCTTCATGAAGAAGCGGTCTTCGCTGCTTGATGACAATTGGGAGCGGGAGACGAGACTCGAACTCGCGACAACCTGCTTGGAAGCTAGAACGTGTCTTGCGCTGTAGCGTTACCTCGATTTCATCGTGATTTCAACGATTCTGTCTGAGCGAAAACCGTTCAGTTAGGGTGTCGTGAATCGGTCGGTTTTCCTCACCATGTTTGTGCGCCGAACACATCGTGGCCGTCTCTTCGAGTGCCGCGATCCGGCCGTCAATCTCAGCATCAGTCACGCCCGGCATGTCGCCCGCATGCGGCCAGGTCGCGACTTCGGCTGTCTCAATCGGTGTCAACGCTTCGCCACGGTAGCGCCGCCCGGCAAGGTCGATTGCGTGGTCAAGCTCGTCGTCACTTAGGCCGCGTGCCCACGTCGCGAACGGATCGGTCTGCCGAGCCGGTCGGAAGCGTTCAAGCGATTCGACGCGGCGCAAACGGTTCTGGTTCACGGTGCAACTCCTGTTCAAGAGCGACGATGCGAGCCTCAAGATCAGACGATTCGCAGAGTTTGGCGTACGACGCGCTCACCTGCGCAATCGCATGGACTGCCCGGAGTTTGAGCTCGGGATTTTCGCTTCCGAGCAATTCCTCGGCTGACAGCACTCCGGTCCACAAAACACGCCGGAGCGTGGCTAAATCGCCCGGTTTACGGCGTCGTGAGCGGGTCGGTTTCGTTGTCGTCATGGTGAAACTCCAAGGTATCCCCCAGGGGTCGGGGCTGCCAGGGCACGCGGGGCTATCACACGAACGCGCGCCCTGGCAGGATTCAATCATACGTCAATCGGTTGGCTTCTTCGGTTTCGCCCTCGCCTGCCG
>CALAGB010000271.1 GCA_937891245.1 uncultured Thermomicrobiales bacterium
CGAGCAGCATGCCGAGCGCGGTCGTCGCCAGCGCGGTCACGATGATGAGCAGGATGACACCGGGCACTGAGCCAACGTTGATACCGAAGAAGATCCGTCCGGCGATGAAGAGCAGTGAGATCTGGATCACACCAATGATGAAGTGCGCCAGCAGCTTGCCACCGAGCAGCGCCCAGCGCGAGATCGGCGCGATCAGCAGCCGCTTCCAGACGCCCGCTTCCTTTTCGGCCAGGATCGACTCGATGCCGCCGCCGACCGCGAAGAGCGCGAACATGATGGCGTAGCCCGGCACGACCTGGTTGTAGCTGCTGTCGTGCGTCGTCTGCGTGGCCTTCTGCGTTTCGATACTGAGCAACGGCTGCTGGCTCAGCAGCTCGGCTGCCTGCTGGCTCGCCTGCGTGGCGACCGTCGCAGGGTCGGCAGTGCCGCCATTCGCCTGTACAGCGCTGGCCGCCACCTGCCCGGCGATATGGGCGGCGGTGTAGTTCTGCAGAACGTTATCCATGATCGATTGAACGACCAGCGCGCGATAATCCTGGCTGCTCGGTGAGGTCACGACCGTCACCGTGGCGGCCTTACCCTGCTCGACCGCCGCGCTCAGCCCGGACGGAATGATGATGGCCGCCGAACGGTCGCCATCTTCTACCGGTTTGCGGGCGTCCGCCGCGCTCGATTTCGTCTCCAGGTTCAGGTTCGGCACCTGCTGCAGCGCCTTGACCAACTCCTGAGCCGTCGCGCCCTGATCCTCGACGAAGATCGGGATGTCGATGTTCGAGGTCGAGCCGCTGTCCGAGAAGGAGCCGAAGACGCCGCCAATGATGAGCATCAGGAAGAACGGGATCAGGAGGCTCATCGCCAGCGCCCGCCGGTCGTTGACGAACTGCTTGAGGTCTTTCAGCATGATGACAAAGATCGTCGGCATCTACCAGCCTTTCAGTCGCGGTATTGCTTGCCGGTCAACTGAAGGAAGACTTCAGCCAGGCCGTGCGGTCGTTCGATGTGCGTGACCGGTTGCTCGACACGCATCTCAAGAAGCTCCGACAGCGTCCCCTCGGCCACGATCAATCCCTCGTCGATAATCGCGATCCGATCGCAGAGCCGTTCGGCTTCTTCCATATAGTGCGTGGTATAGAGGAGCGCCGTGCCGTTGTCGCGCAGTTGCTCGGCAAGTTCGAAGATCGCCTCGCGCGTTTGCGGGTCAACACCGACGGTCGGCTCGTCGAGCATCAGGAGCGGCGGGTTGTGAATGAGCCCGGCCGCCAGGTTGAGCCGGCGCTGCATGCCGCCGGAAAATAAATCGACCTTGTCGTTCCGCCGATCGAGCAGCCCGACCCGCTCCAGCAGTTCATCGATGCGGTCATTCAGCGCGGCACCATGCAAGCCATAGACCTCGCCGAAAAAGCGCATATTCTCGTCGGCGGTCAGGTCTTTGTAGAGCGCGATCTCCTGCGGTACCAGACCGATCGAGCGCTTGACCCGTGCTGTCTCGGAAATCGGGATGCCGCCGACCATCGCCGTACCTTTTGTCGGTTTGAGATAGGTCGCCAGCATATTGATCGTTGTACTCTTCCCGGCGCCGTTTGGACCGAGCAGCCCGAAGATCTCGCCGGCGTCGATGTGGAAACTGACCCCGCGCACCACCTCACGCTCATCGAACGTCTTGTGCAGATCGTTTACGTCGAGGATCGTGCCGGTCGCCACGGCAGTCGCTTGGCTGGCGATCATACGCCCACTCCTTCACATAGCTCCGACCCGGTTCGCACGCGCATCATTTGCGTCGTATACGCCCGCAAATCGGTCTACGAAAGGGTAACCGAACGATCGGAGGCTGTGCAGTTATTTTTGTCACACAGAAACGCAGCGTTCTTAATGTTAAATCGCTGCGTTCTGTGCCGGCAACCGCGAGCGAGTCGGGGGAGGGGCTGGGAGTGAGGGCGGTCACCCCTTCTCGACCGGCAACTCCGGATGCGCGCTCCATTCAGCCCAGGAGCCGGTGAAGAGCTTGACCTTCTCGTAGCCGATCAGGCGCAGCGTGAAGTAGGTGACGGCCGAGCGGACGCCGGTCGAGCAATAGGGGATGATCGTCTTGTCGTTCGTCACGCCGGCTGACGTATACATCTGCCGTAGCACGTCCTGTGGCTTCCAGCGCGGTGCCGCGCCGCCCGTGGCGTTCTCGGTGTATTGGATGTTGACGGCGCCCGGGATATGGCCGGCCGTGAATTCGCTTGGGGCGCGTGCGTCGAGGAAGATGACATCCGGCTGCTTGAGCGCGTCTCGCGCCTCATCGAGCCGCGCCAGCACCGAGGGATCTGGAGTGCTGCTGTAGGTGGCGGCAGTGGGATTGAGCGCCATCGTCGTCGTTGCTTGATCGGCATTTTTCCAGGCCGCCAGACCGCCGTTGAGCACCTGTTCTTGCTGATGACCGAGATAGGCAAGTACCCACCAGAGCCGCGTGGCGAAGAGCGTGCCGTTATCGTAGGTCACGACCTGATCGCCGGATGTGAGGCCGAGTCCGCCGAGCTTCTGCTCCACCTGTTTCTGCCAGGACTGCACGGCGGCAGCGGACGATGTATCGGAGATGTTGAGATCGGGCCAATCAATCCACGACGCACCTGCGATATGCCCTTCCGCGAAACCCTTCGCCGGAGTCAAGGCGACAATATGCACATCCGGCTGTTCACCGGCGAGTGCCGA
>CALAGB010000272.1 GCA_937891245.1 uncultured Thermomicrobiales bacterium
CGGGGATAATGACGCGCTGTGCGGGCTGATAATGCTTCAGGTTCGCGCGGATCGTCCGATCCCAATCGATCTCATGCAGCCGTGGCCGGTTGGTGCGACTGGCGCGGCTGAGGCTACCGCGAACGGCCTGGATCGTCTTCGCGCGCAGGCGCCGCTCGATCTCCTCGACAACCGAGCGCACCACCATTCGCGCCGTTTCCTTCGTCCGCTCCGGGATAACCTGTGAGAGCGAAAGCAACGTTCCGACCAGATGCACATCCGGCTCGACCGTTGCCAGCAGTTCCGGTTCCAACAGCAGTTGCTTGAGGCCGAGCCGATCGAAGGCGTCCTGCTGCATGACCTGGACGACCGGAACGGGAAAGTAGGTACGGATGTCGCCCAGCCAGCGCGTGACATTGGGCGCCGACGCACCCAGCCCGGCCCGACGTGAGGCTCCTTCACCGTAGAGCGCCTCCAGGGCGCGGTCCATCCCCAGGTCGTCGCCGGCCAGTTCGAGAGAAAGCCCGTCACCCGCCTCAGCACCCAGGATGAGCCGCCAGCGACGCAGTCGTTCGTGCTCATCAATCGCCATGCTCATCCTCGATCTTCACGCCCAGAATCTGTGACAGTACCGGCAGGACAAGGTTCGCCCGCTCGCGATCAAGCTGCTCCTTGGGGTCGATCAACGGCAACGAATTCGACCGCCCACCAATGGTTCGCACCTTCTCGCCCATCGCGCGACGCTCGGGTCCGGCAAAGCCGGAGAAGGCCCGCCGCAGGAGCGGAAGCGTCTCAATAAATACGCCGGTATCGAGTTCCCGCAGCCAGTCGTCGAGCGCGTGCCAGAGCTGATCCTGGTGCAGCAGAGCGAGGCCGCTACCACGGGTCACCCCTTCGACCCAGTTGGCGGCTTCTCTCGTTGGATTTGCCGTCGAAAGCGAGCGGCGCGCCAATCGCCCCAACTCGGCGCTGTCGAGCGCACCTTCTTCGAGCAGCAGCCGGCAGCACCAACCCCGCACGAGCGCGTGCAGACCGTCGCGCTCGCCGAGTCCACGCAGCACCTCGCACCAGGCGGCACGCTGGCCGGTGCGATCGAGGAGAACGATGCTCTCGTGCCCATGACCAATGCTCGCGACCATCGTCGCCGCGGCCTGATCGTCCAGTGATACCGGGATCTGGAGTCCAACCACCGCGCGCTCAAAGATGGTGTCGAAGACTGGCAGCACCTGGTCGCGATCGGTCTCACGAACATCGCCGTACCGTGCGACCTGCGCCAGCGGTGGCAGCGCATCGAGGAGGCGACGCACATCGGTGGCACCGGCCGACGCGTCGCGAACGCGCTGCAGCAGATACGCGATCGCCTCCGGCAAGGCGGCGAGCACCGCTCCATTCAGCAGCTCCGTCAACCTCGGTAGCTCACTTGCCGCGCTCGCGTCCGCTCGCAGCCGCGCCACGGCGGCCGACTCGACGGTATTCCCCCAGCGCGCGGCATCGATGATCGCCACCGACAGCTCCGGCTGCCACTGAATCGACCACGCTTCACGAAAGGTGCCCCGCCCAGTCGCACGCCGCTGGGCGCCCCAGGGGATATCGAGCGCCAGCATCCGGTGCAACAGCCGGCTGCGCTCGCGATCGTTCTCGTTGCGCAGATCAAGATCGAGCGCACGCTGCTCCGGCGACGGCAGCAGGCGGAGTCGCCGCTGCCAGGCCGAGATGTCGGCCTGCAGGGGAACGACCGGCGCCACCTCAGGCACGTCACCGAGTGCGTCGCCGATCTCCAGTTTGTCACGGATAAGCCGCATCGGCGTCGGATCGCCCTTGCAGAGCGTCGTGAGGATCGACTCGCTCAGTTCGTTGAGTCCGGGCGCGGAGAGGCCACGCAGCGCCGCCAGCGCCTCGGCCAGTCGCACGGCGTCGATCACGTTGCTCGATGGCGCGCTTAGCCCCTCCTCGCGCAAGAGACGGGCAGCGCGCACGACCCAGCCGGACGCATACTCGGCGGCGGATGATCGCCAGAGATGTTCGTGCCACCCGGGAGAACGGACCCCCGCGCCGTAACCGGAGCGATAGGAGAGGCGAGCGCTCGTCCACGGGATCCAGGTCGCGGCAACCTTGACCCGCTTGAGCCGCTTCAACAGCTCAGCATCCGGTCCGGCCGGGCCGATATTCGAAAGGGCCGGAACGTGCCAGGCGCCGCAAACGACCGCGATGCGTTCGAACCCTTCGCGCCGCGCGCCCCGGATCATCTGGCGCATGTACGCCTCGCGCATGTGCTCGATACGATCGGGCTCCGGCGCCGTCTCACGCAGGGCCGTCATCCCCTCGGCGATCGCCGCAAACACGTCCGTGGTATCGCGCCGTCGCTCGAAGACCTGCTCCCACCAGAGATCGGCATCGGCGTAGCCGGCCGCATGCGCCAGGACCTCGAACGGCGCCTCATGGATTGCCTGGTCCAGCGGTTTAGCAGAGGGTGCATCGTCCACGGAGCCCTCGGGCGAATCTGCGCCATCCTTCGCTTCCAACGCAAAGCGGAACATGGCCGGCAGGTCGATGAAGCGAACCGGAACCTCGTGCGTCAGCGCATAGCCGATCGCCTGCCATTCGGGCGAGTAGTGCGTGAACGGATAGAAGACCGAGCGGCGCGGCTGGTCGGGCTGGTAGACGAGCAAGGCGACCGGCGGGCGCATCGCCTCATGACCGGCGAGCGGCAGCACGTCCGCGGCATCGGGCGGACCCTCGATGAGCACGATGTCCGGCGCGTACTGATGCAGCGCCGTCAGCAGACTGCGCGCCGAACCGGGTCCGTGATGCCGGATTCCGTAGATGGAGACGGACGGAGCGCCGGTCACAACACGTCCTGACTCGCCCGGTAGATGTCCTTCCAGTCTTCCCGCTCCTTGACGACGGTCTGAAGGTATTCGAGCCAGACGACGCGATCCTGCACCGGGTCCTTGACGATCGCGCCGACGAGACCCGCCGCGAGGTCGCTCGCCCGCAGAACGCCATCGCCGAAGTAGGCGGCCGAAGCCAGACCACCGGTGACGACCGAGATCGCTTCGGCGGACGAGAGCGTGCTGGTCGGACTCTTCAGCTTGGTCCGCCCGTCGAGCGTCATCCCGTCACGCAGCTCACGGAAGATCGTCACGACGCGGCGAATCTCCTCGAGCGCGGGTTGCTCGGCCGGGAGTTCGAGCGCACGTCCAAGATCGGCGGCGCGCCGGGTTACGATGTCGACTTCCTCCTCGATCGTGGCGGGTGTCGGTAGCACGACTGTGTTGAAACGGCGCGTCAGGGCGCTCGACAGATCATTCACGCCCCGGTCGCGGTTGTTGGCCGTCGCGATCAGGTTGAAGCCCTTGCGCGCCTGCACCTCGGTGCCAAGCTCCGGAACGGGCAGCGTCTTTTCCGAGAGGATGGTGATCAGCGCGTCCTGCGTTTCGGAGGGGATGCGCGTCAACTCCTCGACCCGCGCGATCTTCCCCTCTTCCATCGCGCGAATCACCGGGCTGGAAACGAGTGCCGCGCGTGACGGCCCTTCGGCGATCAGTCGGGCGTAATTCCAGCCGTAACGAATCGCGCTCTCGTCGGTCCCGGCCGTTCCCTGCACGAGCAGCGTCGATTCGCCCGAAATCGCGGCGGCCAGATGCTCCGAGACCCACGACTTGGCCGTACCGGGAAGGCCATAGAGCAAAAGTGCCCGATCGGTGGCCAGCGTCGCTACGGCGATCTCGATGAGACGTGAATTGCCGATGTACTTCGGACTGATGACGAATCCATCCGGTAACTCCCCACCGAGCAGGTAGGTGCGGACGGCCCAGGGCGAAAGCCGCCAGTTCGGCGGTCGCGGCCGGTCGTCGGCGCGCGCCAGCGCCGTCAACTCCTCAGCGTACTGCTGCTCGGCATGCGCGCGCAGGAGCGCACCGTTCGGGTCCATCATGCGCGAATCTCCTCATCGATCCGCTGTCGCATCTGCAGCGTTTCGCTACAGCGCCGGAGCGACTCTTTCCAGTAGTTTCCGTGAAACTTCGCCTCGCCGGGCAACTCAATCTCGTCAACCTGGTGAAGCAGATCGATCGCGTCCTGGATGCTGCCGGGAGGAATCGCAACGGTGGCTGACTGGATTGACGCCGTCCAGGCGTGTATCGCCTGCGAGTCCACCGCTGCCTGCCTGAACGTTCGTTCCACGCTGTCGCGCAATGAGCGCAGGTAGCGGTCGGTAAACACCGCGCCCCAGGCCCGGCCCGCGGCGCGCAGGATGGCCGGCATCCGCAGCGGATCGGGTGAGGCGGCAACGGCCCGTTCCGCGTCTGCCGGACGCATGACCTGGAGCAATCCGATCAGGTACCCGTTGACCGTTACCTCGAACGACCTGGCGTAGGCGTCCGCGGCCTTGCCAAGCGGTGGCGGCGACGCGAGCCAGACCGAAAAAAGCGCTGCCGCCCATTCCTCGTCCTCGAACGTGAGCGTCGCCTGGGTCCAGCCGGTGAGCACGGAGAAGCCCCAATCACGGTCGCGCGCGATGACCTTCACCAGATCGGATGGCCGCTTGCCAAGGTGCGCCGTCCAATGCGACGGCGCCACACGGCTGAACGCTTTGATAAGAGCGGTTGCCTGCTCAACATCGTCCGGTGGTCGGACCACGATCTGGAAACCGAGCCGGGTACCGATCAACGGCTCGGCCTGTGCTTCGGCCTCCCGGGCGGGCCGCGAGCCGGGAATGCGGACGAGGAGCGCTTCGGCACGCTCGCGCACCGTCGTTGCCCGATCGTCGAGCGCTGCCTCGAGAAACGACTGATCTTCCATCGAGAGGTTGACACCGAGCAGTTCGATCGCCTCCGCACGGAACGCCGCCCGCTCGCGCGTCCAGGTACTCGCAAGCAGCGCCAGGCCGCGCGCCGGATCGCTCGACCGGACGAGACGCAGGACGTCCAGCCGTTCGGCGTGCACGCCTTCCTGCCAGATCGTGTCCGCGTTCGCCACCACGTCGTCAGCATCCGGCATGGTCGCCCACGACCAGTCGCTATTCTGACGTGCCAGCCAGCGCCCGCGCCGGCCGATCACCCCCAACAGCGTCGGGCGGATCGCGTTGTTGCGTGCCCCGGCATCGAGGACGACGGGTAGCAGAGCCGGTGGGATGAGCAACCGCGCCCGCTGAAGCCGCTCGAGCGCCTCCAGCAACAGCTCAGAGGATTGCCAGGACAGTAATTCGCCGAGGGGCAGTGCGATGCGCTCCGCCGCGACAGACCAGGTTTCATCGTCCGCGCGAACGGGTTCGTCCGGTTGCATCAGCGGCCGCACGCCCGCACGCCGCCGGATGGCATATGCCCCGGCCGCGAGGAGAAGCCAGCGCTCGGGGGCGGCTGAGTCGAGGTGCGCGATGGCTTGACCGATCGGCCCATCCGGCAACTCCGACCTGACGCCCGCCCGTGCGGTTCCGGCGACTGCAACCGTCAGCAGATCGTCCATTAGCCACGCTCCGGCAGCGAACGCCACTCGTCCGCGACGAAAACGCCGAGCGGCGCGAGCGATTGACCGTTCCACTCGGCAACCAGGTCAACCGGCCGGCCGCCTGAATACGCAAGCAGCGTCCAGTGGGGAGATCCTTCGAGCGGCAGCGCCTCCCCTGAGCTTCCCCGGACGACCCAGTCGCCCGATGTCGCGATGATCGGCACAACAGCGCGCAGGATGACCGGGATACGCTCGATCCACGGTTGCCGGGCGAGCGCCTGCGCCCAGATCGCGAGCGCCGCGTCGATCGATCCCCCGATGGTGGACGCGTCAGCCGGCCGCATGGGACGTGGGCTACCCTGTCGTTCGCGAATCAGCGCTCGCTGAGGAAACGCGCTGGGAAAGTAGGCGAGATCCGCCGCAAAACGCGTCCCCGGCGCAACGGCTTCCGCGAACGACGCCGAGCCGTGGGCGAATTGCAGGATGAGCGCGGTACGCCCGCTGCTGACGCCGATCAACCAGGTACGCTGCGTGCGCAGCCGTTCCTCGGGCACGACGCGCTGGCCGATGACGAGCCACTCATCGGTCACCGCGTTGCCGCGATCGAGCACCTCGTCGCGCTCGATCGTCCAGCCGATGTTCGTCCGCACGTCAACTTGCAGCGCTGGATCGAGCTCGTCGATTCGCGCAAAGGCGTGCGTCAGGAGCGTCAGCTTCCCGAGGTCCTCCAGTAGCCGAACCGGCCAGTCGGGCGACGAATTCGGAAGCGCCGCGAGACGACGAACGCGGGATGCGAGGCCAGGTGCCTGCGCATCGACCAACCGGGCCGCCGGCTGATCCCAGTACGTCACCGGCTGCATCCCGGCATGCGCCAGCCCATTGCGCATCACGTCTTCGAGCCAGAGATCCAACGCCTCGACACCCGCGCGCACGCGCTCCAACCGTCGTTCCTGGCGACGCGGCTCCCGCGTCGATCCGGCAGCCGGCTTCGCTCGCGCACCATCATCGGCGCGAGCCGCTCGTTGGGAACGTTGGTTCAACCAGCTTTGGACCCACTCAGGAGCGTCGCTACGCGGAAGCGCCTCGGGCGATGTGGCGGCGAGGAGGAGCAGCCCAAGCGCGTGCTTGCAGGGAAACTTGCGGCTCGGGCAGGAGCATTTCGTGGCGTAATCGCTCCGGTCGACCCGCGTCTGATAAGGCTTGCTTCCCTGGCATTCACCCCAGAACGCGGCGTCATCCTGCCCCAGGCCGTGCCAGACACCCGGCTTCGCCAGCTTCCGGCCCGCGGTGACAGAACTCGCGTCGGGCGCCAGTGCCAGCGCCTGTTCGATGGCCAAATCCACTCCGGTCCCTCACCAATCGTCCGCACAATTCTGCCTGTGCCCTTGATTCAACCAACGCGCCGGCACGAGTGCCAGAGACTGTTGGTACTGAGTTTCGTGCACCCACATGGTGTCAACCGATGCCCGCTTGCTCCGGCCAGCGATGCCCGGCGGTTTAGCGCCGGGCTGAAAAGGCGAAGCCCACCGATTTGCCAAACGTCGTGCTCTGGGAAACACCAGCGAGATACTGAGCCGCGGCTCGGCCTGACGAGCAACGCGCATCGGGATGAGCAATGGCATGGACTGGTCGAGCCCCTTCAGTGGGCTTCGTCCTCTCAGCCCGGCGGTTTAGCGCCGGGATGTCGCTGGTCGGGGCAAACGGGCATCGGCGCACCACCCATTTGGTCCATTGACCGCATACGAAACGCATGCTAGCGTGGAAAACGCGCGAATCACCACAAGCCTATCGTGCCAAGACGCCGTCGCGCCTCTACTGTGTGGGTACTTTGGCATGCAAAGCAAGGGACAGAGATGAACCACGATCGAGAGTTCTTTACGCTCCTGGATGAGGCCACGCTTGGGCGATTGAACCGGCGGCAGGTGCTCAAACGCGCGGTGGCGCTCGGGTTAAGCGTGCCGGCGATCTCGGCGTTGCTGGCGGCCTGCGGGAGCAGTGACGACGAGACGAGCACGAGCGCAAGCACCGCCGGAAGCGGGAGTGGGAGTGGAAACGCCGCGACGGCCGGTGCCAGCGGCACCAGTAGTTCCGGCAGTGCTTCGCCATCGGCTGCGGCGGAAACCGAGGAAGGGACGAAGGGCGGCACGCTAAAGATCGCGATGGTCGGTGAGCCACCGACGCTCGATATTCACCAGACGACCGGCACCATCTTCTCGCTCATCGGTTGGAACATCTCCGAGCCGCTTTTCGCCTGGGATGACAACTACAAGATCATCCCGATGCTGGCGGAATCGCTCGACACCAGCAGCGACGGTCTCACCGTCACGCTCAAGATCCGCCAGGGCGTCAAGTTTCATAACGGCGAAGAGATGAAGGCGGCCGATGTGCTCGCCTCGATGGATCGCTGGGGCGGCCTCAGCGGCATCGGCGGCAATCTCTTGAGCATGATCGACAACACCAAGACGGTCGATGACTACACGATCGAGTTCACGCTCGCCCAGCCATACGGCATGTTCCAGACGGCGCTGGCACTCACCAACCAGGGCTGTGCCATCTACCCGAAGTCGGTCATCGATGCTGCCGGCAAGAACCAGATCGATGAGCCGGTCGGCACCGGCCCCTACAAGTTCGTCGAGCATCAGCCCGACCGGCTGATCAAGCTCGAACGCTTCGACGATTACGCCGCGCTGCCGGGCAAGCCGAGCGGCTACGGCGGCCACAAGTACGCCTACGTCGACGAGATCCATCTGATCCCGGTCTCCGATGAGGCAGCACGGGTGGCCGGCTTGCAGTCCGGTGACTACGACTTCCCCGAGAACGTCAGCTCCGACCAGTTCGAAACGCTCAAGTCAGCCTCGAATCTGGCGGCCGAGATTCTGCCGCCGGCCGGCTGGGGCGTCTTCCTCATCAACCTGAAGCAAGGGATCATGACGGACGTCAAGATCCGGCAGGCATTCCAGGCGTGTCTCGATCATGAGGCGATCTGCGAGGCCGGATACGGCAAGGGTTTCTACCGGCTCGATCCGAGCATCATGTTCAAGGAGACGGCCTGGTACACCGACGCCGGCAAGGAGCTCTACAACCGGAAGGACCCGGATGCCGCCAAGCGATTGCTCGACGAAGCGAAGTACGACGGCACGGCGATCCGCTTCACCTGCACGAAACAGTATCAGGATCACTACAACCGCTCGGTCGTCGCCAAGCAGCAGATGGAAGCCGCCGGCTTCAAGGTCGATCTGCTCGTCTACGACTGGGCGACGGTCCTCAGCCAGCAGCAGCAGCCGGACAAGTGGGATATCACGACGACTGGCATCTCCTTCAAGCCGGATCCTGCCCAGCTTTCGGTCATGGACGTCTGTCACTTCGCCGGCTGGTGGTGCTCGCCCGATACCGGGCAACTGGTCGAGCAACTGCGCGCCAAGTCGGACTTCAACGAGCGTTTCGAGATCTGGAAGAAGATCCAGACGAACTTCTACAACGAGGTGCCGATGATCAAGGTCGGCGACGCCCTGCAAACCCTCATCCACGCCAAGCGACTGCACGGCCTCTCGTCACAGACGCAGCTCGGCCCGATCCTCTGGAATACGTGGCTGGAGTAGGCCCGTTCCCCGTCGACCTGACGCATATGCTCTGTTCGTTGACTGCATCCGAACACCATGCTAGGCTGAGAACGAAGCAAATCGCATCAAGTCAACTGTCATACGGAACCCATGCCTCTCATTCTGAACAGGTTTGGGCATTTGTAGGGGGAAGCGATGAGTCAGGACCGAGAGTTCTTGACCTTGTTGGATGCCGCGTCGCAGGGACGGATGAGTCGTCGCGATGTGCTCAAACGCGCGATGGCCGTCGGGTTGAGCGTGCCCGCCATTTCCGCATTGCTGGCGGCCTGCGGCAGCAGCGACGACTCAACCGCCACGACCGGATCGAGCAGCAGTGGTGGAGCTGCGACGTCCGCGTCCGGCGGAGCATCAACGGCAGCATCGGGTGGTGCGGCCACCGCGACCGCTGGTGGCGCCACGACCGGCGCGGCCTCGCCGGTGCCGGAAAAGGGCGTCAAAGGCGGCACGATTAACGCCGTCATCATCGGCGAGCCGCCGACGCTCGATATCCACTGGACGACCGCCACCATCGTCGGCTTCGTCACCTGGAATATGTACGAGCCGCTCTTCGCCTGGGACGCAAACTATAAGCTGATCCCGATGCTGGCCGAATCGCACGAAGTGAGCACCGACCAACTGACGCACACGATCAGGCTGCGTCAGCATGTGCCCTTCCATAATGGCGACGAGATGAAATCGGCCGATGTCCTCGCGTCGCTCCAGCGCTGGGCGACCAAACAGGGACTCGGCAAGGCGCTCTTCGAGGCCAGCGAGAAGGTCACCGCGGTCGACGACTACACCATCGAGTTCAAGATGAAGAACCCGTACGGCGTCTTCGAAAGCACGCTCGGCTACTACTATCAGGGCCCGGCCATCTATCCGAAGTCAGTCGTCGATGCCGCCGGTGACGGGCAGATCAAGGAGTTCATCGGCACCGGCCCCTACAAGTTCGTCGAGCGCCAGCCGGACCGCTTCATTAAATTCGAGCGCTTCGAGGATTACGCCGCGTTGCCGGGTGAACCGAACGGCTACGGCGGGCACAAGTACGCCTACGCCGATCAGCTCATCTTCACGCCGGTCAGCGATGAAGCCGCGCGTATCGCCGGGCTGCGCTCAGGCGACTATCACTTCCTCGAATCGATCAGCTCCGATCAGTTTGACACGCTGAAGGATGACGCGGTCGCCACCGCCGAGGTGCTGCCACCAGGCGGCTGGGATACCTTCGTGCTCAACTGGAAATCGCCCTTGATGAGCAATCAGAAGATCCGCCAGGCGTTCCAGATGGCGCTGAATCATGAGCCGATTATGCTGGCCGCCTGGGGCGAAGGGTATTACCGGCTCGACCCGAGCATCATGCAGAAGGAAACGATCTGGTATTCGACCGCCGGTAAGGAACATTACAGCCCGAACGATCCCGACGGTGCCAAGAAGCTGCTGGATGAAGCGGGCTACGACGGCACGGCGATCCGCTTTATGACGACCAAAGAGTATCTCAACCAGTACAACAACGCGGTTGTCTGCAAGCAACAGCTCGAAGCGGCCGGCTTTAAAGTCGATCTGCAGGTCTACGACTGGGCGACCGTCGTCGATCGTCGCAGCAAGCCGGATATGTGGGATACGTTCACAACCGGCATCTCATTCCGCCCGGAGCCAACCCAGCTCGCCATCATGCAACTCTGCAACTGGCCGGGCTGGTGGTGCAGCGAATCGAGCCAGGAGATCCTCGACGGCCTGCGCAGCGAATCCGATTTCGACAAGCGCTTCAAACTGATGGAGCAGTTGCAGACCAACTTCTACGAGGAAGTGCCGATGATCAAGATCGGCGACACCAAGGACATCGTTGCCCGCTCGCAGAAGCTGCAAGGGCTCTCGCAGCAACAGCAGCTCGGGCCACAGCTCTGGAACGCCTGGCTGGAGAAGTAGGCGAAACGTGATACACGAGGGAACGCCGACAGGGAAGGCTCATAATCGGTGACCGCGTACATTCTGCGTCGTCTTGTGCTGCTTCTTCCGGTGCTCCTGATCGTCGGGGTCGTGGTGTTCATTCTGGTGCACCTGACCCCCGGCGATCCGGCGGCCGTGATGCTTGGGCCGGAGGCTTCGAACGAACAGGTTCAACAGCTGCGCGATCAGCTCGGTCTCAACGACCCGTTTTATATCCAGTTCGTCGACTGGGTCGGCGGCGCCATCCATCTCGACTTCGGCAACTCGATCTTCCTTAATATGCCGGTGACAACGGCGCTCTGGCAGCGTGCCCAACCAACCGGCCTCTTGACGCTCTACGCCCTGATCGTCTCGCTCCTGATCGGCGTGCCGGCCGGGGTCATCGCGGCGGTGCGGCGTAACTCATGGATCGATCGCGCCTTGATGGCGCTCTCGGTGAGCGGCGCGGCGATGCCGAGCTTTTACCTCGCCATTCTGCTCATCCTGCTCTTCGCCGTGACGCTCCACTGGCTACCATCGGGTGGTTATGTCTCGATCACTGATAACCCGGTGCAGCATTTCAAGCGCATGCTCATGCCGGCCTTCTCGCTCGGCTTCGCGAACGCTGCCCTGCTGGCGCGTTTGATCCGCTCGTCGATGCTCGATGTCCTGCGCGAGGATTACATTCGAACCGCTTACTCCAAAGGGCTGGCACAGCGACGAGTGATCACGCTGCACGCGCTGCGCAACGCGCTCATCCCGGCCATTACGGTCGTCGGATCGTCGCTTGGCGCGCTGCTCGGCGGCGCGGTCATCACCGAAACGGTTTTCACGCTACCGGGGATGGGCCAGCTCGTCGTCCAGAGCGTGCTGCGACGCGATTTCCCGGTCATTCAGGGAGCGGTTATGGTCATCGCCGCCATCTATGTGCTGGCGAATCTCCTCGTCGATGTGCTGTACATCTATATCGACCCACGGGTGCGCTATGGCAACAAGTGAGGTAACGCAACCGGAGGCAATCCGCGACGCGCGGCGGCGCCAACCGGGGCTCTTCGGCAGCATCAGTCCTTCGTCGCCGTGGTACTGGCTGCGTGTGCTGGCCGAGAACAAGGCGGCGCTCGCGAGTGGAATCTTCGTCCTGCTCGTCGTCGTCGTCGCGCTCCTTGCGCCGCTCATCGCGCCGCACAGCCCGACCACCGTTGATCCGATCAACCGGCTCAAACCGCCGTCCTCAGCCTTCTTCTTCGGCACCGATACGCTGGGACGCGACAGCTTCAGCCGCACGATCTACGGTGCGCGCATCTCGCTGCTGGTCGGCGTCAGCGTCATGGCCGCCTCGACGATCCTCGGCGCCCTCATCGGCCTCGTTTCCGGCTACTACAGCCGGCTCGATACCCCGATCATGCGCGTCATGGACGGACTGATGGCCTTCCCGGCAATCCTGCTGGCGATCGCCATCATGGCGAGTCTGGGACCGAAGACGATCAACGTCATTGTCGCGTTGACCGTCGTCTACACGCCGCGTATGGCGCGACTGGTGCGCGGCATGACGCTGCAGATCCGCGACTTACCGTACGTCGAATCGGCCAAGTCGATCGGTCTATCGGATACGCTGATCCTCGTCCGCTATGTCTTGAAGAACTCGCTATCGCCGGTCATCGTCCAGGCAACATTCACCGTCGCCTACGCGATTCTCGCCGAGGCATCACTCTCGTTCCTGGGCGCTGGTGTCCCGCCGGAAATTCCGACCTGGGGCAACATGTTACAGGACGGGCAGCGACTGATCACCCGTGCCTGGTGGTTGTCCGTCTTCCCCGGAGTCGCGCTCTTCTTGACTGTGCTGACGCTGACGCTCTTCGGCGATGGACTCCGCGACGCACTCGACCCACGCGCCCGCGAGCGCTAGACGAATTGCCGTCGCCTGGTAGGGGCGGCCCCCTGTGGCTGCCCCGATCGCGCGCCGTCAAGTTCGTCCGTAGGCGCCCCAGGGCAACCACAGGGGGTTGCCCCTACCGAGAGAAAACAGGGAAGGGAAATCATGGATGAACGCACCTCAATGACGCTCGCCCTGGTGGGCGACAATATGATCACGCGCCACGCCCTCGGCGGCCAGGAGCCGGAGACACGCGAGATCATCGATGCGTTACAGGCCGCCGATGTCACGTTCGGCAATCTCGAAGTGCTGCCCAACGATTTCAAGGGGCATCCGGCCCAGGAATCGGGCGGCACACATATAGCAGCACGTACCTGGGTCGTCGATGAACTGTTGGACGCCGGCTACGACATGCTCTCGACCGCGACCAACCACGCCCTCGACTACAGCATCGAAGGGCTGCTGGAAACGATCGACGTACTTGAGCGGAAGGGCGTCAACTACGCCGGGGTCGGTCGCAACCTCGCCGAAGCGCGGATGCCGGTCTATGTCGAACGGAAGGGCAACACCGTCGCCATGCTCTCCTGCTGCTCGACCTTTGCCAAAGGGCAACTCGCCGCCGAGCAGCGGCCGGACCTGCCGGGACGACCGGGGTTAAACCCGCTCCGCTTCAACACGGTCTACGAGGTGACACCGGAGCAGGTCGAGCAGATTCGCACGATCGCGACAGAGCTCGGCATCGAAGATCAGCGGCTGCAGCGCTTGCAACTCGGCTTCGGCTTCCCGCCCGACGATCCCGACCTCGTCCCCTTCCTCGATCTCAACTTCCGTGCGGCCGAGAAACCGGCGATTCGCACCACGCCCTCCGACGGCGACATGAACGCGATCAGCACCTGGGTACACGAGGCGCGAAACCGTGCGGATGTCGTCATCGTCAGCCTGCACGGCCACGAACAGGGCGCCACACGCGAGGACCCGGCCGAATTCATCCCGATCTTCGCCCACCGCATGATCGACGAAGGCGCCGATCTGGTCGTTATGCACGGCCCGCACCTGCTCCGTGGGATGGAGATCTATAACGGCAAGCCGATCTTCTATTCGCTCGGCAACTTCATCGCCCAGAACGACCTCGTCCACGTCTCGCCGGCCGACGCCTATACCCGTTTCCGGGTCGACCCGAGCAAGACACCGGGTGAGATCGCGCGCATCCGCAGCGACGACGGCAAGAAAGGTTTCCCGGCCGATCATCGCTACTGGGAAAGCCTGCTGGTGAATCTGCGCATCAAACAGGGGCGCATGACGGCCATCGAACTGCTGCCGGTGACGCTCGGCTACGGCGATACCGTGTTGCGCCGTGGCCGGCCGCGACGGGCGCACGGCGAGCTGGCGCAGTCGATCCTGACGCGCTTCGCCGAACTCGCCCGCCCCTTCGGTACTGAACTGGAGATCAACGGCGAGACGGCACTGGTCACGTTGCCCGAAGAATAAACCAGTAGGGGCAGCCCCCCCGAGGCTGCCCTGGTTGCCGACCAACAACGCCCATCGACAGGAAACGGGGGCAGCCACGGGGGGTTGCCCCTACCAATAGGAGGGTACTAATGGCGCGACGAAACACGACGAGTCTGACTCCCGACGAAGCGCGCGAACTGCACAAGCAGGCGCTCGTCATCGATACGCAGCAGCCGCCGATCACCTCCGGCATCGTCTTCACGCCGGGGATGCGCACGGCGCTCGAAGAGTTGGCCAAGCAGGGCCGGACGCGCGCCGAGGCGGCGCCGGTGCTGGAGAACACGCTGGCGCGCGAGATTCAGACGTCCGAGGAAGCGCGCCAGATTTACATAGATATGTGGGATCGCTCGGGCGTCACCATCGCCTGCGGCACCTACTCCGGCTTCGATCGGCTCGCTACGGCCTTTGAGAACGCAGTGCGCAAGATCGCCAACGCCCAGGCAATCGTCTCAGCGCTCGACGACCGGATGCTGATCGCTCGCGAAGCAGCCGATATCGAACGCGCCCACGCCGAGAACAAACACGGCCTCGTCATCGACTTCCAGAACACGATCGCCTTCGGCGACGACTTCGACCGGGTCGATCTCTTCCAGGGACTCGGCCTGCGTATGGTCCAGCTCACCTACAACCTGCAGAACCTGGTGGGTGACGGCTGCACCGAAACGTATCAGGGTGGGCTCACCTACTTCGGTCGCGAACTGGTGCGGCGCCTCAACGAAGCGAAGATCCTGGTCGATGTCAGCCATTGCGCCGAGCAGGTCGGCTGGGACGCGATGGGCATTTCGACGGCTCCGGTCATCGTCTCGCACTCCTCCAGCAAGGCGGTCGCCTACCACGATCGCGGTAAGACCGACGAACTGGCCAAGGCCGTCGCCGAGCAGGGCGGCTACTTCGGCGTCGTGGTCGTACCTGGCTTCATTCGCGACCGCCCCGGCACCTCGATGGCCGATCTGATGGCGCATATCGAGCATCTGGTCGACGTCTGTGGCATCGATCACGTCGGCATCGGCACCGACAAGGCCGGCCCCGGCCCGCGTACCAGTTCGATGGTCGAATATCCCGAGTCGATGGCAGCCAGCCTGCCCGGCGAGTTCAACTTCTCCGGCTTCCGCATCCAGGAGCACCGCCAAACTCCCGAGTACAACATGGAGGGTTTCGAGCAGCTCGGCGACTGGCCAAACATCACCGTCGCCCTCGCCGGGGCCGGCTTCAACGAAGACGAAATCCGCAAGCTCCTCGGCCTCAACTACCTGCGGGTCTTCCGGGACGTGGTGGGGTAGACCAGTAACCGGCTGAAGGAACAGCTCGCCTCAGCGTAAGATAAGGCCGGTCGCCGCATTGCGACCGGCCTTTGGTGCGGGAGCGAAGGGACGAGGGCATGGCGCAGTGGGCGGAGCGGTTGCGAGCACGGACGGTCAGCGCGGCGGAGGCGGTTCGAGCGATTGAATCGGGCCAGCGAATCTTCGTGCACGGCGCCTGCGCCACACCACAGGTGCTGCTCGATGCGCTCGTACAGCGCAGCGCCGAACTGCGGAATGTCCGGCTCATTCATCTGCATACCGAAGGGCCCGCGCCCTACCTTCGGCCGGAGTTCGATGGCATCTTCCGGCACGAGGCGCTCTTCGTCGGGGCGAACGCGCGTGAAGCGGTCAACAGCGGCCGGGCCGACTATCTACCGGTTTTCCTGTCCGAGATTCCGGCGCTCTTTCGCTCCGGCCGCGTGCCAATCGACGTCACCCTGCTGAACGTTTCACCACCCGATGCGCATGGTTACTGCTCACTCGGCACATCGGTCGATTGCGCGCTTGAAACGGCCCGCAGCGCACGACTCGTCATCGCGCAGATCAATCCGGCCATGCCACGCACGCTCGGTGACAGCTTCCTGCATATCGATCAAGTCGATTGGGCGGTCGATGTCAACGCGCCGCTCCCCGAGGTAAAACCCGGACCCGCGTTTGAGGTCGAGCAGGCGATCGGCAACGCCGTCTCATTACTCATCGAAGATGGCGCGACGCTGCAACTCGGCATCGGCGCCATCCCGAACGCCGTCCTCAGCGCCCTCGGCAATCACCGGCAGTTAAGCGTGCACACCGAGATGTTCACCGACGGCGTCGTCGAACTGGTCGAACGCGGCGTGATTACCGGCGAACGCAATCCGCTGCATCCGGGCAAGTTGATCACCTCGTTCGTCATGGGTTCGCAAGCGGTCTACGACTTCGTGCATGACAACCCTCAGGTCGAGTTCCATCCCTCCGACTACACCAACGACACGGCGATCATCCGCCGCAACCATCGCATGGTTGCCATCAATTCAGCGATCGAGGTCGATCTGACCGGACAGGTCTGCGCTAGCGCCATCGGCTCACGCATCCACAGCGGGATGGGCGGGCAGGTCGATTTCATGCGCGGCGCCGCCCTGGCCGAAGGCGGCAAGCCGATCATCGCGCTCCCCTCGACCGCCGCGCACGGCACGATCTCGCGCATCACCGCGGATCTGAAACTTGGTTCGATGGTGACGCTGACCCAGGGCCACGTCCATTACGTGGTGACTGAACACGGCATCGCCGATCTCTACGGCAAAAGCCTGAGCGAACGCGCCCACGCCCTCATCGCCATCGCGCACCCCGCATTTCGGGACGAACTGGAAGCGACCGCTCGCGCGCGGCACATTCTGTGACGCGGAGAGACGGCCGCCCTCACCCCCGGCCCCTCCCACGAACTTCCTCCCCATGGGGAGGGAGAACCATCTCCCAATTCGGGGAGAGGTGAGGAATCGAGCGGCTACAGTCGCACCTATTCTTGTTTGCCTGTGCACAAGTAACCAGAAACACGACCAACTTCGCCCCAAGCCCCCTTCCCAACGATTGGGAGAAGGGCTGGGGGTGAGGGCCGTCTCCCGCTGCTCATTGACGCACTTACCAAAGCACTCCACACTCCCCCCATCGTGCGTGATGGCGAAGGAGGCCGTGAGTGAACGAGGGACAGGGCGAATTCAGCACGCGGGCAGCTGCGCTGCATGCTGCCAGTATCGTGATTGACGCGCACACCGATATTCTGATGGGGCTGACTGACGGCACAACGAGTTGGGACGCAGGGGCGCCGGCCGAGCCGACTGACGAGGGCTGCAACGGGCAGGTCTCGCTGGCGCTGCTCAAAGCAGGTGGCGTGACGGCGCAGGTTTTCGCTCTCTTCACGGCACCGTTCGATCTCAACTATCGTCCGCTCCGGCCGGAATATGCCGGCGCGACGCAAGCACGGGCGCTGGCGATGCTCGCCGTCTTCCATGAGGCGCGTCATACCTATGCCGACCGCTTCCGGCTGGCGACGACGGCAGAAGCGGTACGCCAGGCGAAACGCGACGGGGTGACGGCCGGCATTCTCGCCTTCGAAGGGCTCGATCCGATCGGCATCGACCTGCGTCTGCTGCGCCTCTTCCGCGAACTCGGCGTCACGATCGCCACGCTTACCTGGAGCAATCGCAATCCATTGGCGGACGGCAGCAGCGTCGCGAAGCAGGCCGGTGGGCTTTCGATGCTCGGAGAGGAAGCGGTGGCCGAACTCGAGCGACTCGGCATTCTGATCGATCTGGCGCATCTCGGACCGACCTCGATTGACGAACTCCTGGAGTTGACGACCAAACCGCTGCTCGTCTCGCACACCCGACTGAGCGATGATCACCGAGCGCGGATGCTGCGCCGGGTCGGTGAAAACGGTGGCGTTGCCTGCGCCATCTTCTACAAGATCCCAACCGTCGCCGCACTCGTCGATCAGATCGAAGCACTGATGGAACTCTGCGGGCCTGCCGGCGTCGGCCTCGGCGCCGACTTCTACGGTACGCGCCCGGCACCGGCCGAGGTGCAGACGGTTGCTGATTTCCCGCGCATCACCGAGGAGTTGCTGCGTCGGGGGTATGCTGACGACATCGTACGCGGCATTCTTGGCGAGAACGTCCTGCGGCTCTACGAGCACGTCGTCGGGTAGCGAACAGAGCATTGACAGTTCCGCTGGCGCCGGATAGCGTGCCTGCAACCGTCAGCTTTGGTTTTGTATGGGAGGTGCGCGTTGGCGACGCCTGAGCATTCCGGCAACACACCCCGCCGTCCGTTGCGGATCGGCATTGAACTTGATATCGAAGCGCTCAGCCTGCCGGAGCCGACACCGCTCCGCTGGAACGCGCAAAAGGAGATGGCCCGCCTCGCCGAAGATGCCGGCTTCGATTCGCTCTGGCTGCCGGATCACATGTTCGGTGTCTGGGACGGCAAGACGGTCGGCGCCTGGGAGTGCTGGTCGATGCTGGCAGCAGTGGCGGCGGTCACCGAACGCGTCGCGCTCGGCACGCTGGTGCTCGCCACGAGCTTCCGCGAGCCGGCCTTACTCGCCAAGATGGCCGATACGGTCGACGAAATCAGCGGCGGCCGGCTCATCCTCGGGCTCGGGGCCGGCTGGTTCGAGGCGGAATATCGCGCCTTCGGCTTTCCGTACGACCATCGGGCGAGCCGCTTCGAGGAAGCCTTCACGATCATTCGCACGCTGCTGCGCGAGGGAAAGATCGACTTCGACGGCACCTACTATCAGGCGCGCGACTGCGAACTCCTGCCACGCGGACCCCGGCCGCACGGCATGCCGTTCATGATCGGCACCCGTGGACCGCGTATGATGCGCCTGACCGCGCAGCACGCCGAGATGTGGAACGCCTGGGTCGTCAGCAAGAGCAACACGCCTTCAGAGGCACTGGCAAAGTTGAACGCCGATCTGGATGCCGCCTGCCATGACGTCGGCCGCGATCCGGCCACCCTCGCGCGCAGCGCGGCCGTCATGGTGCACCCCTACCCAACACCGCCACCGCCGCTGCCGAGCGGCTGCGACGCCATCTGGGGCGATCATGAAGCGATTGCCGAAAAACTGCTCGCCTACGTCGACGAGGGCATCTCGCACCTTCAAGTGGTGCTCGCGCCGGCCACCCCGAAATCGCTGGAAGCCTTCGCTCCGGTGCTGGAGGTGATCGACCGAACGGGTCGGTGACGAATTAATTCTCGCGCAGAGACGCAGAGCGTGCAGGGTTTGTATATATTTGATCTCTGCGCCTCTGCGTTTCTGCGTCTGTACGCGAGGAATTCTTCGAACCATCCGAAAGTATTATCATGCTCCTAACGATCACGAACAACGCCCAACCCGCCACCGACCTTGGCTTCCTCCTCCACAAGCATCCGGAGCGTTGCCAGTCGTTTGAGCTGGCCTTCGGAGAAGCGCGCGTCTTCTATCCGGAAGCATCCGAGACGCGTTGCACGGCGGCGCTGCTGCTCGATATCGATCCAATCGCGCTGACGCGTGGGCGACAGCGTGGCCGCGGTCAGGCAGAGAGTGACACGGCGCTCTTCGATCATTATGTTAATGAGCGACCGTATGTCGCGTCGTCCTTCATGAGCGTCGCGATCGCACAAGTCTTCGGCAGCGCGCTCGCCGGACGCTGCGCCGGGCGCGAGGAGTTGGTCGAAAGCGCCTTGCCCTTACAAGCGACGATCACGGCGCTCCCCTGTCGCGGCGCGGAGGATCTGCCGCGCCGGCTCTTCGAACCGCTCGGTTACGCGGTCAACGCCACGTCGCATCCGCTCGACACGAACGAGCCGGCCTGGGGTGACAGCCCATATTTCACGATTACGCTCAGCGCACAGACGCGGCTACAGGATCTGCTGGCGCACCTCTATGTGCTCATTCCGGTGCTGGATGACGCCAAGCATTACTGGGTCGCCTTCGATTGCGAGATCATGCCCTGGTCAGCGAAAGCGCAAGAGTTGATTCGCCAGCAATACGCGCCGGTGGGAGCCGCAGCCCATGTCGGGCTAACCGCGTCACTGGACGCATTGGAGCAAGCAGAGCGACGCGGCATCGCCGTCGAGCCGTTGCGCCAGCATTTCGCCGAGCGACTGGAGCAGGCGCACCGCTATGCCGACGCCTATCGCCGCTATTGCTGGCCGGTCGCGTCAATCGCCGATCTGAAGATCGCGCCCTTTCACCTGCTCGCCACCGAAGGGACAACGCACGTTGCCCGCGATCACGGCTGGCACATGGCGACGATTGCCGAGATTTGCACCGCCGACCCCGACCTGCTGCTGGCAACCGACCACCGAATCGTCGATGTCACCGATGTCGCCGCACAGTTAACGGCTATCAGCTGGTGGGAAGCGCTCACCCAACGCGGCGGCGAGGGCGCGGTCGTCAAGCCGCTGGAGTTCATCGCGACGGCCCACGGCAAGCTGCTGCAGCCCGCCATCAAATGCCGCGGACACGAATACCTGCGCATCATTTACGGCCCGGAATACGACACACCGGCGCATCTGGCAACGCTCCGCCAGCGCGGGCTGGGCCGCAAACGCTCACTGGCACTGCGCGAATTCGCATTACAGCGGTTTGCACATTGAATGACCAACCTTCGTAGGGGCAACCCCCCGTGGTTGCCCTGGTACCCTGCGGGCAAACGTGACGACACACGACCAGGGCAACCACGGGGGGTTGCCCCTACCGGGGGCCAGTGGGTCAACGTATCTGCAAATTGCTGTAGGCATCGAAGCGCTCGAACGCTTCGCCCGTCACGAGCCGCTCTACCGCGTCCACGAATGCGTCTTCGGCGTCCTAGCCCTCGAAAGCGAGCCAGTCGACCCGCGGCTATGAGACGATTCCCTCTCGCAGAGGTGCGGAGAGCGCAGAGACATCCCCTTGTCATCCTGAACCGTAGTGAGGGGTACCCGAAAGCGGGTCCTCCTTCCCGTTTCCTAAAGTGATGCACTGGGGAACGCAGAAGAGATTCTTCGCTGCGGCTCAGAATGACAGATAGAGCGCCTCTGCGAGAGATCAATCCCCGCGCCACTCGGAGGCGAGGATGCCCATGTAGAGGGCGTCGACGTAGCGGCCGTTGCTCCAAACGTGCTGGCGCAAGCGGCCTTCTTCAACGAAGCCGCAAGCACGGTAGGCGCGGATGGCGCGTTCGTTGTCGGCGTGCACCCAGAGCCAGACGCGCCGGAAGTTGCGCAGGTTGAAGGCATACTCGAGCAGCAGGCCGATCGCTTCGCGCCCGTAGCCCTTGCCCCAGTACTCTTTATGGCCGATGCCGATCCCCAGCTCGCAGGTATGCGCGGTGATATTGAAATTGAAAAGGCCGCAATGGCCGATGAACTCTCCATCGGCCTCGATGGCGAAGCGCGAGCCGTCGCGCCCACCCATCGACCACTCGCGGTCGAACTCCGAGCGCAAGCGCTCGAACGCCTGCGGAATCGGCGGATCGCCACCCCCGGCCAGCTCGACCTCCAGATCGTTGTTGTAGCGCCACAACGCTGGCAGATCGTCCCGCGTCATCCCCCGTAATGTCACCCGCGGCCCTTGCAGCATCGCCCCTCCCCGTGCATTTCGTAGCGTCAGATGCGCTGGTTGATTATGCGCAGGCAGCGGATCTCACCCTCTCCGCTCCCTACGGCAAATACTCGTTGCTAAAGACCGTGCTCACATCGACCGGCTTTTGGAGCTGGCCGTTATCCTGCAGGAATTTCTCCATGGACGTCCAGGTGTTGGCGTCGGTGGCGCCGGCCTTGCCGCTCGGCTGCTTCATCAGTGGAATGGTGGCGTTGAGCACGGCCAGGGCATTCGCCTTGTTCTTGTCGTCCTTCAGGTCAGGCACGTACTTTGAGCTGATATCGACCGCTTCGTCGGGGTGCGCCGCGACGTAGTCAACGCCCTTGAGGGTCGCGGCGATGACGGCCTTCATCATGTCCGGGTTGGCGTCGATCTCTTTCTGCAAGGCGCCGATGCCGTTGGAGATGAGCGGCTGGGAGTCACCCACCGGGATGGTGCGCGTCGCGAAGTCCGCCGCCTGGAACTGGATTGCCTCATTATTGAGATAGCCCATGACCGCATCGACCTTATGGCTCATCAGCGCCGAGAGTTGCGTAAAGCCGATGGTCTGCATGTCGATATCTTTTTGCGTCAAACCGCCCTGCTGCAGGAGTGCCAGCAGGCCGATGTAGGTCGCGCCGTAGGCGCCGGGGATGCCAACGCTATGGCCGCGCAGATCGGCCGCTGTCTTGATCGGCGAATCGGCCGGCACGATGAGCGCGACCGGGTACTGGGTGAAGACCTGCGCCAGGTAGACGACCGGCACACCCTGCCCTTGCGCCTGCAAGATCTCGTCACCACCAGCGAAGATCACATCTTCATGACCGCTGACCAGCGCGCCGAACTCGTCTTCGCCGGCCGCGTGGTGATGGAAGCTCACCTTCAACCCGGCATCTTTGTAGTAACCGCGTGAATCGGCCACGTAGAACGGCGCGAACTGGATGTTCGGCACGTAGGTGAGTCCGATCGTTACCGATTTGTCATCGCTGCCGGAAGCGCCACCACAACCGGCGAGAAGCACAATGACGGCAAGCGCCATTGAAAGTCGCGCCGGCAATGTCGCGCGCCGGCGCCCACCAGAACGATCCCGCATACTAATCCTCCAGGTACGACAGCCGTCGCTCGATGAGCCGGCCGATGCCATAGAAAACCGACGCCAGCAGCGCCAGCGCCAGCAACGTCGCGAAAACCAGCGGCGTATTGAAATTGCCGCGGGCGATGGTGAGGAGACCACCCAGCCCACGATCGCCGATGACGAACTCGCCGACGACCGCCCCGGTGATCGAAAGAGTCAGCCCGGTGCGCATACCGGCGAGGATGCTCGGCAGCGCCAGCGGCAGCTCGAAATAGCGCAGCATCGCCCAGCCCCCGGCGCCATCGACCCGGGCGGCATCGAGAATCTCGCGATCGAGCGTGCGCACGCCGAGCGCGGTATTGACATGCACCGGGAAGAAGACGATCAGGGCGCAGAGGACGACGACGGGCGTCAGCCCATAGCCGAGCCAGAGGACGAGCAGCGGCGCCACCGCGATGGCCGGCATCGCCTGTGAAGCCGCCAGATACGGCTCCAGCATGCGTGCCAGAAAGCCGCTGCGCGCGATGCCGTAGCCGGTGGACAGGCCGAAGAGGCTCCCCGCGATGAAGCCCTCGACGCTCTCAACCAGCGTCGGTCGTGCGTATTCCCAGAGCAGCCCATTGTTCAGCGACTGCCAGAAGACTCGCACAACCTCGCTCGGCGCCGGCAGCAGGTACTCCGCCACCAGTTCGGCCCGCACCATCAGGCTCCAGGCGAGGAGTGCAAGCAGACCGAGAATCAGCGGCGGCAGGATCAGGCGAAGCACGCCCAATCGTCCCATGCCGGCTTTGTGACGCAGGCGCAACTGCGGTTCGCCGGAGCGTTCGGCTCGCTCAGCCGGCCTGGTCGTGACCGGAGTCGCGCGATCGGTCGATTCCATGCGGTAAGGCCCGTCCCAATCGAAACCGCGAGCGTGACGCTCGCGCGGGTATTCCAGACGGTACAACCATCCAGACAACCCGTTATTTCAGACACGGACCTCGGGGGACAAAGCATATGGGGATAGCGCAATCTTCTCCCATCCGGACTCTACCGTCGGCTCCGGAATCACACCGGATCCTGCGACATTCGTCGCTCGCGGGCTATCACCGCCGGTCGGGAATTGGCTCTGTTGCCGCACCCTGCCCCGAAGTCTTGCGCTAACAATAGTAATCGGCGACACAACTGCTGTCAATTCCCGTAGCCCCGCTGCCCTTAACTATGGCGCACCACGCGCGACCCCAGCGCGATTCAGGATGAACGTACCAGACAACTTTCCCTCATGTTCAGTACGAATCACCGATGTTTCTCGGTCGAGAACGGTACGAATGAGTCCTGCCGAGGCGGCATCTGCTCATTACACTCGTACATGAAGTCTCCATACTGATGAGGACGAGGCTGGGAGTAGCATGAAGTTTCATCGTCGTCGCCCACAGTCGAACAGCCGCCGTCGGTCCCGCGGACAGAGCCTGGTCGAGTTCGCGCTCGTCACCCCGATCGTCCTGAGCCTGCTCGTGATCTCCATCGATCTCGGGCGGGCAATGTCAGCCTACAACCAGGTTGGCGGCATGGCGCGCGAAGGCGCGCTTTACGGAGCGGCGAATCCGACAGATACAAGCGGCATCAGCACGGCCGCACTGAACGAGAGCTCGCTCGGCGGCACCGCGCCGACCGTTACCTCCAGTGTGGCAAATGATTCGTTCACCATCCCGAATACGACCACGCCCTATCAGAAGATCACCGTCACGGTGACGTACGACTTCAAACCGCTCTTCAGCTTTCCACCATTGCCCAAAACGATTACGTTGCGGCGCTCGGTGGAAATGCGGGTAACCGGATCGTAGCCATGCGACAGAACGTTCGCGGCCGCCGCTTTCGCGGTCAGAACATGGTCGAATTCGCGCTCATCTCGCCGATCTTCTTCTTCATGTTCTTCGCCGTCCTCGAAGGCGGCTGGCTCCTTTACAACCAGAACGAGATCACGAACGCCGCGCGTGACGGCACCCGCTACGCGGCCGTGCACGGCACCGAATCGCAGGACCTATCAGATGCCGCCGACATCGCGGCCTACACCGTCGATGCGGCCGATGTGAAAGCGGCCATCGTGAAACGGCTTTCGATCTCCAATCCGGACAACATCCAGGTAACGATCGACAAACCGGACGGGGACATGGCTCCCGGTCACCACGTCAAAGTGTCCGTGACCTATCGCTACACCCCGCTCATCGGCTACGTCCTGGGCAACAAGACTATCAATCTCTCATCGTCCAGCACATCGGTGGTCTTCTATTGAGAGGGCAGGGAAGCATGGTTACGGATTGGTTCCCACGCGCGGTTCACGTACTGAAACGACGACGGCATCAGGGACAGGTCCTGATCCTGACGGCTATCGGGATGACGGTGTTACTCGGCTTCGTTGCCGTATCGGTCGATGTCGGCTATGCGATGACGGAGCGGCGCCAGGTGCAGACGGCCGTGGATTCGGCCGCGATCGCGGCCGCCAATGCGGCGCTGGCGAACGCGTCCGATGCGGTCGTCATCAGCACGGCTAAGGTGTACGGCGCGGATAACGCCGGCGTCTCGACCGACGATGTCGACGTGCAACGCCCGCCAACCAGCGGCGATCACGCCGGTGACAAGAACTATATTCAGGTTTCGATCCATAAGGATGTCCCGCGCTTCTTCACCAGCGCCGTCTACCACGGCGACTGGAGTGTCAGCGCCAGCGCCATGTCGGCGATCATCCCCAGCGGATCCGATGCCGCGATTCTCGCGTTGAATGATCACACCGGCGGCATCGAGACACATGGCAGCTCCACGATCAAGGTGACCGGCGATGGCGCCAGTATCGTTTCGAATTACAATATCAATACCAACGGCAGCACCATTATTTCTGCCACCGGCTGGGTGACCGCTCATCAGGGCTTTAGCAAGCATGGCAGCACAACGATCACCGGAGGACTCGGCACGAACGAGAGTGCTGCCGTCATGCCGGACCCGCTCAAGGACAAAATTGATCCGCCCGTATTGCCCGCTTTCCCGACCAATCCGATTGCCAATGTCAATCCAACGGCGGGGCAGTGCAACAACGCGGCCCGGCCGCAGTACTACCCTCCGCCAACATCAGGGGACTATTCCGCCAACCCGGGAACGTATAGCGGGAGTTCGTGTACGTTCAACATTTCCGGCAGCACGGCAGGCGGGAACGTTTTTACGTTCAACTACGGAAGCTATAAGTTCAAGAGTGGGGCCCAAATAACGACGAATTTCAACGAAGTGGACCTGAATGGCGGAACCTACATTTTTGATGGCTCCACATCAGGCATCAGCATCGGCGGATCGACCCCCAACTTCATTATGAGTAAGGGCAAATACGCGTTTCTGAACGGGGCCCAACTCAGCATCGGCGGTAGTGCTCCCAACAATGTCATCTGTAAGGGTGCGTTGACCTACAACGACTGCACGGTCTATTTCTCCGGCGGAGGAGGGATCGTCACCGGCGG
>CALAGB010000273.1 GCA_937891245.1 uncultured Thermomicrobiales bacterium
AGTGCCGATAGATCGCCAAGCGACCTGCTCCCCAAATACTTGGCGCGGATGACCCGCCGCATAATTTTCGCGTTGCGCGTGCGCGGCAGATCGTGGACGAACTGAACGGTGTCGGGGCGCATCGGCCGCCCGAGCTGGTGTGCGACCGTATCGAGGATCTCGTCACGCAGATCGTCGCCCGGGGTCCGCCCCTCGTTCAGAATGGCGAAGATGACGATCTTCTCGCCTTTAAGCGGGTCCGGCACACCGATAGCGGCGGCTTCACGCACCGCCGGATGCGACACCGCCGCCGACTCGACCTCAGCCGGACCAACGCGCTTGCCGGCCGTCTTGATCGTATCGTCCGAGCGCCCCTGGATGTACCAGAACCCGTCATCGTCAATGCGCGCCCAATCGCCATGCACCCAAATGTTCGCCCAGCGATTCCAGTAGGAGCCAAGATAGCGCGCATCGTCACGCCAGAAGCCGTTGGTCATGCCGACCCAGGGTGCACGAATAACCAGTTCGCCCACTTCGCCGCGCACCGGTTGGCCGTCGGCATCAACGACATCGGCCGCCATTCCCGGCACCGGTCCGTTGAAGGCGCCCGGTTTTTGCGGCGCGATCGTCACACAGCCGAGGATGCCGCCGCCGATCTCGGTTCCGCCCGAGTAGTTGATGATCGGGCAACGCCCGCCGCCCGGTACATCGAACAACCAGTGCCACGGCGCCGGGTTCCACGGTTCACCGGTCGAACCGAAGAGGCGCAGGCTGCTCAAATCGTGACGTCGCACCCAGTCGTCGCCCTGCCCCATCAGCGCGCGAATCGCCGTCGGCGAGATACCCAGCACGGTCGCGTCATGTCGCTCAACCAGATCCCAGAGTCGATCGGGCTTGGGGTAGTCGGGCGTTCCCTCGTAGAGCAAGAGCGTGGCGCCGAGCATCAAACCGCCCTCGATCGCCCATGGCCCCATCATCCAGCCGAGATCGGTGATCCAGAAGAGCACATCGTCATCCTGGAGATCGAAACAAAACGCCAGATCGTGCGCCGCCTTGATCGGGAAACCGGCGTGTGTATGCACCGCGCCCTTTGGCTTGCCGGTGGTGCCGGACGTGTAGATGATCATGTACGGGTCACTGGCGTCGGTCTTGACCGTCTCGAATGCATCGGACTGTCTATCGAGCGCTTCGTGCCACCAAACATCGCGATCGGGCGTCCAGGGGATCTCGTGTCCGACATGCCGGAAAACGAGCACGTGTTTGACGCTCGGTGCTCCGGCCACCGCCTCGTCGGCCGTCTCCTTCATCGGGATGACTTTGCCACGGCGCGAGAAGCCGTCGGCCGTGATCAGCAGCTTCGTCTCGCAGTCGCGCAAGCGCGTCGACGCCGCTTCACCACCGTAGCCGGAAAAGATCGGGACGAAGATGGCGCCGATCTTGCCGCAGGCGAGCGTGGCGATCGCCGTTTCCGGCACCATCGGCATGAAGATACCGACTCGATCGCCCTTCTCGATCCCAAGCGACCGGAGCGCGCCGGCCAGACGATTCGTCTCGCGCGCGACGTCACCAAACGTGAGCCGTCGTTGCTCGCCGCCGTCACCTTCCCAGATGATCGCCGTCCGCTCACGCTCCGGTCCACTTGCCCACTTGTCGACCGCGTCATGCACATAGTTGTACTTCGCACCGGTAAACCATTGGGGCCAGGGCAAGCCGTTGGAAAGATCGAGCACGTTGGAATACGGTTCGTACCACTCGATGCCGAGATGCTTCACGACCGCGTCCCAGTACCAGCTTGGGTCGCGCACCGCTCGCTCGAGCAGCGCATCGTAGTCCGTCAGGTCATGATCACGGATGAACCGTTGGAGACGACTGCGCGCCACGACTTCGTTTGACGGGTACCAGACGACCACGTCCTCAGGGCCGCCCTCACGAACATCGCTTACCATGGCCATCTCCACTCGCTGACGATTGTTCCTCCACAAATCACCTTCATTGTTGATCGTAGACGATTGTCGGTCAACCACAGCGGCACTACGAGCACGGACGATGTTTGCGTGGAGGCCCGGGCGCGCTGCCGGCGCTCAGTTGACAGACGTTCAATCCGTGAATAGACTAAAGTCCTGGTGTCTTGAGAAACGCAATTCGCAATACGGTCACCGTCACATACGTTACGCCGAAGAATTCGCACGACCGTTTTTATCGGCCGATTGTGGTTCTCGTACCAAGAAACCAAACAGCTCAGGCGGAATATTCTTCTGGGATCGTTCGAATGCAACGCGCCTCACACTGGCGTACGCCATCGCGCCCAGCTGGTAATAGCCGTTGTGATTCAGCGCGGTGAGGGCGGGGGAAGATAGGCGGTCGACGACGACTGGTGGATTGGGGGCACTGCACTCGGATTCAGGGATTCAGACGGAAGATTTCGAAGACGGAGGTGTGCCGGCAGGAGCGTCCGCACATCCCTTTAGGTAATTCTGCTATTAATGACATAGATGCACGATCATTCGAGATGGACGTCAATGGAGGGCTCAATG
Source organism: uncultured Thermomicrobiales bacterium (assembly GCA_937891245.1). Classification (GTDB taxonomy): domain Bacteria; phylum Chloroflexota; class Chloroflexia; order Thermomicrobiales; family Thermomicrobiaceae; genus CALAGB01. The sequence continues at coordinate 2,514 of CALAGB010000273.1, forward strand.
GCAACGGTGCTATACGCTCGACTCTCGCTCGTTTGGATTCGTACGTTACTCTTTCTCTGCTTCGCGTTCATGCTGCTGTTCAGCCTCGCGCTGAACCTGCGGACCGCGTCCGCCGACGACAGCTATATCAGCGCCGATATTACCTTCACCAACACCGGCCTGCTGCCGCTCTATCGAGGCAGCGGTAATCTCGATCATGGTTGTTGGGGTACCGAACCGCCACTGGTCATCGATCCGCTCTCAACCGTCACCTGGCAATCACATTCCTGCGGCGTCGCGACCGGCACCGAGGGTTGGGTCGACTATCGACCGTACGGCACGCCCGACGGCATCCTGGGCCACTTCTACTGGAACATCCCATTCGTTGGCGACAATAGCGGAAGCGATTCCGGGCCAACGGGGTGCGTTACCAGCCATTCGGGCCCGCCGGAATCCGGCACGAACGTCACGGTGTTTTTCACGATGGGCTGTTCATCTTCGACTCCTGACGGCATCGCCGATGTTTGGAAGCTGCACGGAGCCGAGTTCGACGCGGGCGGGAGCGCCGGCGTCCAATTCATCGACCTGCCGGAGATGGGCGCGGTTGTGGGGCAGAAGGACATCTTCTTGCATGTCGATTGGATGGAGGACGCGACTCACGATCAGCAACTGAGTGCCAACACCTTCAAGAATCTGACGGATATTTTCGCTGCGAATGGCTATGCGCTACACATCGATGCCGGGCCGAACAGCATCCTCAATTACGTGACCAACGCCACCTGGGGTTCGTTGAGCCGAGCGGCATCGATCCCCTATCAGGCGAGCCTCGGCACGACAACGGTCGACCCTTCCGGCAACATATCGGCGTACGACTGGAGTGCCTTTACGACCATCAAGGAGTCGAACTTCCTGCCGACCGGGCGTGCGCCGTTTTTTCACTACGTGGTCGTCGCGTCGAAACTCGGCTCGGTCACCAACAGCGGTATCGCGCGGAACCCTGGTACCGACATCATTATCACCCTCGGCGCGTTTACCGGTGGCGTCGGCAGCGATAACGAGCAACTCGGCACGTTGATGCACGAGCTGGGACATAATCTGGGACTTGGGCATGGTGGTGGTGACAACATCGGCTACAAACCGAACTACTTTAGCGTCATGAACTACAACTTCCAGATGACCGGCGTGACCAAGAACGGCGTGGCCACGTTCGACTATTCACACCTCGCAGACTCACAGTTGGATGAGAACAACTTGTACGAAACGAGCGGCGTCGGCTCGGCCGGAGGATTCAGCACCATCCGCTACTGTCCGGCAACCGCCAAACTCGCCGCCGCCCGCCTCTTCGTTCCCAATGCCACCGGACCGATCGATTGGGACTGCGACGGCAAGATCAACACCGATGACCTGGTGGCAGCCGATATCAATGGCGATCCGCGGGAACCCGCGAACACGCTCGGCCTGCTTACAAGCTATAGTGACTGGATCAATATCCGACTCGTCGCGGGCAGCATCGGCGCTTTCGGCGCGGCGCTTCCGCCTGAGCCAATGACCACCACGCTGGATGATCCAACTCCGACGATGGTGCAAGATATCCAGCCGCAAGATACGACCCCGCCGGAGACAACGGCGACCGCCGATTCGCTTCCAAATTCGTTCGATTGGTATCGCGTCACCGTCTCCGTGACACTGAGCGCCACCGACGACATTTCCGGCGCCGTCTTGACCGAGTACAACCTCGATGGGGCGGGTTGGACCACCTATTCAGCGCCGATTAGTATCTCCACCGACGCGAATCACACGCTTCAGTTCCGCTCGACCGACCGCGCGTTGAACGTCGAAACAGCCCAGAGCATGACGATCAAGCTTGACACAACGTCGCCGGTCGTCACCTACAGCGGCAACGCTGGCACCTACCGCATTCTGGACACGCTCAACATCACCTGCACCGCGACCGACAACCTGTCCGGCGTTCGCACGAACAGCTGCGCGAACATCACTGGACCGGCGTATGCCTTCGTGCCGGGTATCAACAGCTTCTCGGCATCGGCCGAGGATTACGCCGGCAACGCGAGCAGCCAATCGATCGGTTTTACGCTCAAGGTGACCACCACCGATCTGTGCACCCTGAGCAAGCGGTTCGCGAGCAACGCACGCACGGGGAACGATCTCTGCGTCCCGTTGCAGATAGTCGATCTCGCGGATACGACACGCAACCCGAGTTTGCACCAGCGTTCGATAGAGACATACCGGCTGCTGATCCGAACCCAACGAGGAACCGGGCTGACCGCCCAGGAAGCAGACACGTTGATCCGTATGACCCAGGGTCTCTAGTCTCGAATAGACCGCTTTCCAGCTCAGGCTGGGGCATTCAGATCCGCGCGGCGGGTCTCGCTGCCCCGGCCCGTGGCTGGAGGATTGGCTTACCCTCCCCACGCATGCTCCTCGATCCGACGCCGCGATCGGGATCGTGGCAAACTCAGTGCGCATACGAGCGTTACCGGACGCGTGGGCATCCGGTACGCGCCGACTCGGAATCAGGAGACATGCGTGACGATTCAAGGGTTTGCGGAGCTTGGTCTGGCGGACGATCTCGTCAAATCGGTCGATGATGCCGGTTTCGAGGAGCCGACGCCGGTACAGCGAGAGGCGATTCCGCTCCTTCTGGCGGGGCGCGACGTCATCGCCCAGGCGCAGACCGGCACCGGCAAGACCGCCGCCTTCGCGCTTCCGATCATCCAACGGCTCTCCGGTGAATCGCGCGATCCGAAAGCGTTGGTCTTGACGCCGACACGCGAACTCGCCATTCAGGTAGCACAGGCGATGCATCAGTTCGGGAAGCGACGCGGCACGACCGTGCTCGCCGTCTACGGCGGTCAACCGATCGACCGTCAGCTGCGCGCCCTGCGGCACCCGGTCGATGTCGTCGTCGGCACGCCCGGCCGTGTTATGGACCATATGCGCCGTGAAACATTGCGCCTGTCTAGCGTGAGGACCGTCATTCTCGACGAAGCGGACGAGATGCTCGATATGGGCTTCGTCGAGGATATCGAATGGATCCTCGAACGAACACCCGAGGAGCATCAGACAGCGCTCTTTTCGGCGACGCTACCGAATCGCGTCGCGCAACTCGCCAGTAGCTATTTGCACAATCCGGCCCGCATCACCATCGAATCGGGAAGCATGACGGTGCCGCAGACGGAGCAGGCCTATTACGAGGTGATGCCGCGCGCCAAGCTCGAGGCGCTGACGCGTGTCCTCGATCTCGAAGTGCCAAGCTCC
>CALAGB010000274.1 GCA_937891245.1 uncultured Thermomicrobiales bacterium
CACCACGACGCCCGGCGTGCCACGTTGCGCCCAGAAATCGCGCCCGAATTCGGGGAGTTCAGCCGGGTCGCTCACAAGTGCATCACGTGAGACGAGCGCGGAAAGATCGTGGATCAGCGCGGCGGAGATCGTCATGAGTTCCTCACAAACCTGCCTGCGGCATCCAGATGCCGTATTGTCCTGGTCGATAACCGAGACTGCGATAAACCGCCGTCGTCAGCGCATCAGCACGCGGCGTTTCGCTCATCTGATTCATGACGTATCCGAAGGCGAGCCGAGCCGCCGGATCGGCGAAGCCACGCGAGCCGCCCGCGCCATCATGACCGAAGCGAGTGCGTGGAAAGCCGCTCGCCGGCGACGCCAGCATGAAGCCGAGCCCGAACGGAGCGGTGATATCGCCCAACGCATCCGCGACCAGCAGCGATTGCACCCGGCTCATCCGTTCAACCGTCTCCGGGCGAACCAACCGTACGCCATCGCGTGTGCCACCGAGCGACAGCGCCGCGTACATGTAGGCAGCCGCGCGCGCGTTGGTGATGCCGCCACTGGCCGGCAGTTCGGCGGCGTACGCTTGAGGCGTATTCCACCACTCGACCGGTTCATTGATGCCGCTGCTGACGACCGCTTCGCGCAGATCCGCGACACCGATGACCTCGGTCGCCGGCTCCAGCCGCGGCAGCAGCCGAACCGCGCGCGGCACCTCGCTCAGCGGCAGGCCGATCCAGAAATCGAGCCCGAGCGGCTCAGCGACCTCTTCGCGAAAGAACGTGCCGAGCGATGTGCCGCTGACCCGCCGCACGACCTCACCGACCAGCCAGCCGAAGGTGACGGAATGATAGGCATACTGCCGTCCCGGCTCCCAGAAGGGTCGTTCGGCCGCCAGCCTGGCGACCATGTACTCCCAGTCATACGGCTTCCCGGCCGGGATCGGCTCGCGAAATCCGGGCAGCCCCGCCTGATGATTGAGCAGCATGCGCACTGGAATCCGCTCTTTGCCGTTCTGGGCGAACTCCGGCCAGTAATAAGCGACCGGTTGGTCGATATCAAGGTCGCCGCGATCGGCCAGGATGTGCGCGCAGAGGGCGGTTGCCGCCTTGGTCATCGACATGACGACGGTGATCGTGTCCTCCTGCCAGGGCGTGGCAGTCTCCGGATCAGCAATGCCGCCCCAGAGATCGACGACCGTCTCGCCCTCGACGGCGACGCAGACCGAGGCGCCAACATCGCCGCGCTCGCTGAAGTTCCGCTCGAACTCCTCGCGCACCTCACCGAACTTCGGATCGCAGACACCTTGAATCTCCATCGGTCGCTCCTGTTATCACGAAGGATTTTTCTCGCGGAGGGGCGGAGTAGTCCTGTCATCCTGAGCCGCAGCGAAGAATTTCCTCCTCGCGTCCCTGCGAGGTCGTTGCCCAGGCGAGCCGCAGGAGATCCTTCGGCTGCGGCCTCAGGATGACAATGGACGGGGGGCACGGCGCTGGCCAATGCTTCTGCAAAGCGCCTCTGCGAGAGAAATCGTCTTGACTACTCCGGCTGCGTCTCGAGCGTGAAATTGACAGTGGTCGCCACGGCGACCATTTGGTAGAGCGGTCAGCCGCCTTTGTAGCGGTCGAGCAGCGCTTCACCCTGCTCGGGCGAGACACCTTGCAGCACGAACCGCATATCGACATGACTATAGATCACCTGGCCCGGCTCGGTTGGGCGGAAGGCATCGATCGTCACCTCCATCCGCTTGAGCGGAATCTGCATCTCCTGCGCGGCGCCCTCGATGAGCGTCACACCGCACGAGGCGACACCCGCAAAGAAGGCCTCGCCCGAGGTGATCTCCTCACCGACCGACGGGCTATCGATGATGAGGTGATGGTTGCGCATCGAGGTGATCGTCCGCTTTAACGTACCGCTGCTTGCCGAACGGACTGAATAGGCGACGTCGGGTTGGCTCATGAGCGTTCCTCCAGTCTGAGCGGTGAACGACCTGTCACGTGCAGCCCGATTATCGTCCAGCCGCCGCCGGAAGGCGAATACACACCGCACGGCGGAGATGTTCAGCGCTCGGTCCCAGGCGGCGGCGGGACTGGTGTAGGAAAAACGGCCGCGCGTATCTGGGAGATCTGCGCCTTTCACGGTCGCGAACAGCAGCCTATACTGCGGCCGGGCAGGCGAACGCGCGACCGCAAAGACAACGCATTCCTCTCGTTCTCTCGTGACATCCGGGCTTGGGGAATTGACCAGCGACCACCGGTTTGGCGTCGCTGCGCGCTGTTCACTCGCCGGGGCAGGCCACGGCAGCACCGAGGGAAGAGAGGAAGCGGCGATGAGCAGCGATCCACGAGTTCACGCGCGTCGTTGGTGGATATTGAGCGTTCTCTGCCTCAGCCTTTTGATCATCACGCTCGACAACACGATTCTGAACGTCGCCCTGCCGACATTGGTGCGCGATCTGCACGCCAGCGCCAGCCAGCTTGAGTGGATTGTCGACGCATATGTGCTGGTCTTTGCCGGTCTGCTCCTCACCTGTGGTAGTCTGGGGGATCGGCTCGGTCGTAAGCGAGCGCTCGTGACCGGTATGCTCGTCTTCGGCGGCTTCTCGATCGTGGCCGGATTCAGCCACTCGGCCGGGCAGCTGATCGCGGCCCGCGCGCTGATGGGCATCGGCGCGGCGATCATCATGCCCTCGACCCTCTCGATCCTCACCAATGTCTTCCCCGACAATGAGCGGGCGAAAGCGATCGGGATCTGGGCGGCCGTTTCGGGGCTGGGCATTCCACTGGGGCCGGTGATCGGCGGCTGGCTGCTGGAACAGTACAGCTGGGGTTCGATCTTCTTCGCCAATCTGCCGATCGTGGCCGTGACGATCGTCTCCGGACTGATCCTCATACCCGAATCGCGTGATCCGCGCCCGGCACGACTCGACCCGCTCGGCGCCCTGCTCTCGATCGCCGGACTGGCGGCACTACTCTACGCGATCATCGAGGCGCCCGCACGCGGCTGGACCGAGCAACGCATCTTGATCTCGTTTGTCGTCGCGGCCGTGCTCTTGATTCTCTTTGTCTTCTGGGAGCGACAATCGAGCCACCCAATGCTCGACGTAACGCTTTTCAAGAACCTGCGCTTCACGGCCGCCAGCGCCGCGCTGATGCTCAACTTCTTCGCGCTGCTCGGCACAACCTTCTTTCTTACCCAGTACCTGCAATTCGTGCTCGGCTTCAGCACCCTGCAGGCCGGCGTGCGCATGATCCCCATCGCAGTTGGCATCGCCGTCGCGGCACCGCTCAGCGCGCGGCTGGCCGAGCGCTTCGGCAGCAAGCTGGTCGTCGCCTGTGGGCTGCTCGTGGTGGCGCTCGGCGTCGGCACCTTTTCGCTGGCAACAACCGACAGCACCTACGGGCTGGTGCTCATCGCCATGTTGATCGGCGGGCTCGGTATGGGACTGTCGATCACCCCGGCGACCGACTCGGTGATGGGTGCGGTGCCGAAGGAAAACGCCGGCGTCGGCTCGGCCATGAACGACACGACACGCCAGGTCGGCGGCGCGCTCGGTGTGGCTGTCCTCGGCAGCCTGCTTTCGACGAGCTTCAGCAGCCACATCGCCGACTTCGCCACCGGACTGCCGGACGCCCAAGCGGCGCTCGTACGCAACTCGGTCGGCTACGCGGCGCAGGTCGCGGCACAACTGGGCGGCGCACAGGGCCAATCGCTCCTCAGCAGCGCCAACGCCGCCTTCGTCCACGCCATGAACACGACCGCCCTGGCCGGCGCCGCCGTCGCCCTCCTCGGCGCCCTCATTGCCCTCGCCTTCCTGCCGGCCCGGTCCGAGACGATCGAGGCGGATGACCGCGCGGTGAGCGAGGCAAGAGTCGAAGCAGCGACGGACTGAAGCGGTAGGAGCAAGGGCGTTCCTCAGTAGCGAGATGCCCGACGGCTATTCCCCAGCAACCTCCGACAGGCGCCGGGATTCGCGTCGAATACCCGGGAACCGGAGAGAGAACGTCGCCGGGCGCGCTTGGCAGCCACGGTAGGCGTGGCAGATGAGTACCCGCGGCATTCAGGACCATTTTGCTCTGAGCCACTGCGCATATCACCGCTATCGTGGAGTCCATGAACGCTACCTGGTGCGCAAAGTCGAACACGTTCACCGCTCAGCAATAGACTTGGACGAGGTCATAGCACCGGAGAACTGCAACGAATGAAAGTCGAACAGCCGTCGACAATGATCACGCTGTCCAAGGCTCCATCCCTTCAATCACTCGAGTTCTTGAGTGCCATCAAGAAGATGTTGCCGATAGCTGGAATTCTCATTCTCGTTGTCTTCTGGATAGCGTGGATTGACTCTTTTTTTGTACATTGGGGATTGTTCCCATATATTGGGGCAGATTGGGGTATGTTCTGGGCAGCTGCGCATACCTTTCGTACAAATGGCCCAGCTTCAGTTTACGATCTGCATCAACTTGGTGAGTTTTCCAAACCCTTAGGGGCGTTTTATGGGCCTGATGCCGGGCCACTCTGGGTAAATCCTGTTCCCTATCCACCGTTCTTCATGTTGCTGCTCTGGCCATTCAGTTTCTTTAGTCCGGTGACGGGCCTCTTCGTTTGGGGAGCCACGAACGCGCTGGCAGCAGGCTATGTAGTTGTGTCTCTAGCACGCCGCTTCAACTTGTCAGTTTGGCTGACCGTCCCGACACTTTTCATGACGCTCCCGCTCGGAGTAGGACTCGTCGTTGGGCAACCTGTCGGTCTGCTCATGCTCGGTTTCTATATGCTCTATGTCAATCTCGAACGCGGCGAAGACTTGAAGGCGGGGTTGTGGGGTGGGTTGCTTCTGCTCAAACCACAGTATGCTATCGTACTTGGTCTGGTGTTTCTCTTGAAACAGCGCTGGTCGGTGCTTGGTGGTTTGACGATTGCCGGTGCGCTGATCGCGTTCTCAACACTCGCCGTACTCGGACCAACGGATACGCTCGCATTCATTCATTCGATCACCGGGTATGCAGATGGCTTTCGCGATATGCCGTTTCAGATGTCACCACAAAAGATGATTAGTTGGCGCGGCGTGTTGGTCGCTCTCTTCCCGAATCTCACGGAACTGGCTGGATTAATCGCGACGCTCTTCCTATCAGCCCTGACGCTCGTCGGCATTCCAATCATCTGGCGTGGGTCGTGGAATCCAAGACATGAGCGTTTTTCCATACAAATGCTGGCGACGATGATTATAACGATGATGGTTGGCTTCGATGTACACATTCACGGTGCAGTGCTGCTGATCATTCCAGCGATTGCTGTCTTCTGTCAGCATCATCGTCGTTCGTTACGCGTTTTGTTGATCACTGGGAGTTTTTTCGAGGTGCCGCTTGCCATAATTCTGACGCTTCTCTCAGGCCGTTCGCTCATGGTAACAACGGGATTGGTCTTCGCCGCGCTGCAGTGCATCACGCTCGCGGTCATCGTGGTTCCAGAGCTTCGACGCGCGCAACGCCCCAATGCTAATCGAGATATTCGCCCCGTTATGTCCTAATGCATTGCTGGATACCAGAAAACGGGGAATGCATACGAGCCCCTCTTCACCAATAGCTCGCGCAATCATATGACGCGCATGGGGCCCAAAACATACGCCTGTGACGGCCACCCCGATCGGGAGCAGCCAGAGTACAGTTAAGAAACCGGCTTATCCCAGCGCGAACGGCGTCCGCCAGTCTATTCGCGTCGCTCGAAGATTGCCGTTCCAGCGTTTTCGAAGACGAGCGTGTAGTTCGGGTCGTTCTTGAGGGCA
>CALAGB010000275.1 GCA_937891245.1 uncultured Thermomicrobiales bacterium
GATCTAGGGCCAGCGCCGTACGCCGCCCAAACGGACACGCTCGAGGGCGTCGATTTTTGCCAAGCACGCGGGCGATACGGTTATCGAGGTCGAGATCATCGAGGGTCAGGTTTGCCAACTCAGCACGCCGCATTCCGGTGTCGAGGAACAATCGGATAATCGCCATGTCACGGCGGGCGGTCAGGTCCGATCCTTCACACGTCTTCAGGAGCTTCTTGAGCGCCGCGTCCGAGATGACGGCGGGCGGTTCAACCGGCACAAGGGGCGGCTTCATCCGCGCCATCGGCGATACCGTGATTTCACCCTCTTCTTCCAGCCATTTGAAGAACTGCTGTAACCCACGATAGCGATTATTGGCCGTGGCGGGCTTCCAACGTGCGAGCTGGTCGGTGATGTACTCGCTCAGGTGTTCGCGGGTCAGGGCGGCTGGATCAGTCGGCATGCCGCGTGCATCGAGGAAGCGGCGCAAGCTCGACAGGCATTCGCCGTAGGTCTGTACCGTCTTGCGTGACTTATTCGAGGCTTCCAGCCAGCGCCGAAATGACGCGGCCATCAGGTCGTATGTGTCCGTGGTGCTGGCGATTCGGCTGCGTATACTTGGCTCTGTCATGAAGCTAACCCTTCTTGACGTGTCCCGGTCGCGATCCGATCCATCGCGACCGGGATAATCCTAACAGAAATTGTCCAGTTATGGTGTCTTGATACGATGTGGCAACAAGAAACCGCCCTCTTGTGGGGCGGTTTTCCTTATCCTGGTGCGGTTTAGAGCGGGAGACGAGACTCGAACTCGCGACAACCTGCTTGGAAGGCAGGCACTCTACCAACTGAGTTACTCCCGCAGAGTCGGGGTGAGAGGACTTGAACCTCCGACCTCAGCGTCCCAAACGCCGCGCGCTACCAACTGCGCCACACCCCGGCGAACGACGCCGCGTCGACTAGTATAGCATAGATCGACACGATCTCAGTGCCCGCTGCACACCGATCAATCGCGCGGAATGAGCCGACGCCAGCGGCGCTTACCGGCCTGAAGGACGGCCGCTTCGGTCAAGACGACGCTCGCCTCCGGATCGATCAACTTCTCCCCATCGAGTCGGACGCCTCCGCCGTTGATGAGTTGGCGCGCGTCGTTCCGCGACCTTGCGAGACCGGTTTCGACGAGGAGCGAGATGAGCGGCGTCTCGCGTGCGACATCGACCTCCTCGATATCGTCAGGCAAGGCGTGCTGGCGGAAAACTCGATCAAACTCGTTCCGAGCCTCCTCCGCCGCGCCAGCATCGTGGAGTCCGGTGACGATCTGCACGGCGAGTCGGTCCTTGAGATCGCGCGGATTGACCTCGCCAGCAGCGGCGGCGGCCAGCATCTGATCGATCTCTTCGAGCGGCACATCGGTGAGCAGCCGAAAGTAGTCGCCGATGGCGGAATCAGGGATTGACATAAGCTTGCCATACATCTCGTTCGGAGACTCGTTGACCCCGATATAGTTATCGAGGCTTTTGCTCATCTTCTGCACACCATCGGTGCCAACCAGGATCGGGAGCGTCAGGATATTCTGTGGCTCCAATCCGAAATCACGCTGAATATCGCGACCGACCAAAAGATTGAAGGTCTGGTCCGTGCCGCCGATTTCGACGTCCGCCTTGATGGCGACGGAATCGTACGCCTGGAGCAAAGGGTAGAGCAGTTCGGTAATGGCGATCGGTGAACCCTGGCTATAGCGGATGGCGAAATCTTCGCGCTCCAGCATGCGTGCCACGGTGTATTTGCTTGTCAAGCTGATTACGTCGGTCAACGAAAAATCTTCGAACCAGGTGCTCTGCTTGAAGATTTCGGCCTGGGCGGTGTCGACGACCTTGAAGAACTGATCGAGGTACGTCTGCGCATTGTGCTCGACCTCTTCGGCGGTCATCATCTGTCGCTGCACCGAGCGGCCGGATGGATCGCCGATCCGCGCCGTCCAATCACCAATGATCACGACGACTTTATGGCCGAGCGCCTGAAATTCACGCAGCTTGCGAAAGCAGACGAGGTGGCCAAGGTGGATATCAGGGCGCGTCGGATCAACGCCAAGCTTGATGCGGAGTGGTCTGGGACCGAGCAGCTTCTTCTTCAGGTCGTCGCGGACGATCACTTCGGCGACCGAACGCGACAATAGACGCTCAGCGGCCGCCTCTCGATCGATGACCTCATTTGTCACCGGTCAACGCTCCCTTTCCAATCCCCAACAACCGTCGTGTGCTCTCGCCCGGCCAGTTTTCTGGCAACGTCTGCAAGCGACTAATCGTGTCGTCCTGATCGCGGTACATCTGTGCGATCAACTGGTCAACGCCGTCAAAGCGCTGATCGCCACGGACGCGATCAACGAAGAGAACGGCCAGCTCTGAGCCGTAAAGGTCGGCATGAAAATCGATCAAGTTGACCTCGACGACGCGTGCCTGCTCCCCAAACGTCGGATTCGTTCCGACATAGATCATCGACGGTACGAGCCGGTCGTCGTAATGTGTTCGTGCGAGAGCGGCGTAAATACCGTTTTCCGGAACGAGCATCTTGCCGTCCAGTAACAGATTGGCGGTCGGAAAACCAAGTTCGCGACCGCGCCGTTGTCCCTCAACGACGATTCCGCGCAAGAGATATGGTCGACCGAGCAGCTCAACCGCCACTTTGACGTCGCCGGCGTTCAACGAGGCCCGAATACGGCTACTGCTGAAGTCCTGTGCGTCGTCTCCGATGCGATCGACGACGCGCAGGGTGTAGTCGAACTCATCACCGAGTTGCCGCAGCACATCGGTATTTCCGGAGCGTCCACGGCCGAACGCGAAATCGGCGCCGACGATCAGTTCGCTCGGATGGAAGGCTGCCACCACCTGTTCGATGAACTGGCGCGCCTCGAGCGCGGCGACATCCGGGCCGAATGTGATCGGAACGACGTCCTCGATACCGAGATCGCGAATGAGCGCGATGCGGTCGGCGGTCGTTGTGAGGCGCGGCGGGCTCACGTCCGGCCGAAGCACCTCGAGCGGCAGCGGCGCAAAGGTCAGCGCCACCGATCTCAACGTCTGCGCCTGGGCCGTCTTTACGACCTCGGCGAGCAGATATTGATGCCCGCGATGCACGCCATCGAAGTTCCCGATGGTCAAGACCGAGCGTTCGTTCCGCGATGTATCAATGTGAGGGAATAGCTGCGGGGTCACCCGCGTCCTCCTGCGTCAGCGATGAATTACCATCTTGGGTTGCCACTCTTCGTTGTCACGCATGCCGATCCCGGCCCAAGAGCCATCGATCTGGAACGCGTAGGCGCGTTCGAGAGTGGAGCGACCTGTCGTGGCCACCGGACGACCATCATACCATGGGATCACCCAATTCGGGCCAATCACGAGGGCCGCCGCCGCTTCGGCACATGCAGGATGTAATGCGAATTGCTCGAGCATCTCTGGACGCAGGTCGCGTTCGAGTTCAGGCAGCGTCCAGGAGTGGGCGAGCGTAAAATGCCCGCTCTCCAAGCGGACCAGCGCGTGTAGATAGGCGGACGTCCCGAGGCATTCTCCGATATCACGCGCGAGCGAACGGATATAAGTGCCTGCCGAACAACGAATGTCGAGATAAAGGTCGGGAAACCGATAGTCGAGGAGTTCGATCCGATGGATATGCACCGTGCGGCGGGGAACATCAACACTGACTCCGCGACGGGCGGCGCGATAGAGCGGCTGCCCGCCGACCTTGATGGCGGAGCGTGCCGGAGGCGTTTGTTCGATGTCGCCGGTGAAGCGGTCCAGCGCTTGGCGCACAAACGCGGCATCCGGCGGAGGGCTGATCGTTGGTTGGATGATGAGCGGTCCCTCGATATCACCGGATTCTGATCCGGCGCCAATGACGATGTGTGCGGCGTAACGCTTAGTATGGCCGGAGAGCACGCCGAGGAGTTTGGTCGCCCGGCCGATTCCGAGGATCAATACGCCTTCCGCTGCGGGATCGAGGGTGCCGGCATGGCCGATCTTGCGCGTCTGGAGCAACCGTCGCAGCCGAGCGACAACGTCGTGCGACGTTAGACCGCGCGGCTTGTCGACGATGAGGATGCCGTGCAGCTCCATAGTCCTAGCGAGAATCGCGAACGGCACCGACCCGCTCGGAGATGTCCGTGAGGAAGGCATCGCGCGCTTCGACGCCTGGCGCGAGGCTGCAACCGGCCGCCCGGCTGTGACCGCCACCACCGTAGAGCTTCGCCAGGCGAGCGACGTCAATATCTTCGGCAATGGCGCGCAGACTCGCTCGCCAGCCGGACGGATTCTGATAGAGCAGAACACTCGCGCGTGCTTCGCGAGTACCGGCGATGAAATTGACGATCCCTTCGCCTTCGGCCGCGGTCGCTCCGCTCGCTTCAAGCATTTCCGGCGTAATTTCGGTCCAGATGAGTTTGCCGAGGAGTTGCGCGCGACTGAGCGCGAGCCCCCAGAGCTTGACCGTCGTGAACGGTTTGATCCGGAAGAGATTGTCGACGATGGCAACGACGTCCGCGCCCGCTTCGGTCAGATCGGCGGCAACGCTTAACGTGCGGCTGGTGGTGCTCGGTGTCTTCAGTCCGAGCGTATCACCGTACAGACCGGTGGCGAGACAAGTTGCCACATCGGCGGTAATGGGCAGTTGCAAGTCAGCAAACATGAGGAAAAGGACTTCGCACGTCGCGGCGGCGGTTGGGTCGATAATGCGAGCGCGCCCGAAACCGGAGTTGGTGATGTGATGATCGATGCTCAGGAGCGGAACCTGATCATCAAACCAATCGGCGTGTTTGCGGTAGAACGGACCCATGCGATGCAACTCGGCACAGTCGACCACGAGAATGGTGTCGAACTCGCTCCGTTCGACGCTCGCGGGATCACGGAGGCGTTCCGCACCGGGCAGAAACGTCAGCGTCTCGGGAAGCTCGCCATCACCGACGACTGGGATGACACGAACCCCGCGTGTGACGGCAAGATCGGTCACCGCGAGAACCGAGGCGACCGCGTCGGAATCAGGATGTGCGTGCGTCGCGATGAGGAGTCCGTCCGCGGCCGTGATCTGGTTCCAGATATCGGCGAACGTCGTATTGGTCTGCGCCGCGCCTTCCGCGCTATCGCTTGTTGAAACAGAAAGTTCATTCACGATTGGGCTCGCCCTCACTCGATCCGTCGGTCTCCGTCGCGGACGGTTCGTCGTCGTGCAGTTCCTTCAATACCCGCGTGATCGTATCGGCATATTCCATCGATCGGTCGGACTCGAACGTGATCTCGGGGATGTGCCGTAGCCGCATTCGTGGACGAAGTTGATGGCGGATAAAGCCCGACGCTCCGCGAAGTGCCGTCAAGGCTTTCCCGAACTCCTCGTCGGAGCCCAAGACGGAAACGTGTGCCTGGGCATACCGAAGATCAGGGCTCATGTCAACGCGCGTGATGCTCACGAGGCCAAGCCGGGGATCATTGAGATCCCTGTGCACGATCTCGCTGATCTCTTCGCGAAGGAACTCACCGACCTGTTGCTGTCGCCGTGTCGTCACCGCAGTGCAACCTTTCTCGGCCGGAGTGCAAGAGGGCCCCGTTGAGACGGGGCCCCGACCGAGCTAGAGCGTTCGAGCGACCTGTTCGGTGTGATAGAACTCGAACTGGTCCCCAACCTGCACATCCGTGAAATTGGCGAGTGTGATGCCGCACTCGTAGCCCGCCTGCACTTCGCGAACGTCATCCTTGAAGCGCTTCATCGACGCGATCACGCCGTCATGGACGACGGTACCGCTGCGCAGTACCCGGACGCGCGAATTTCGCGTCGCCTTGCCGTCGAGCACGTACAGACCTGCCACGACATCACGTGTCGGCAGCCTGAAGGTGTTGCGCACTTCGGCGTATCCGTCCGTGAACTCCTTGATTTCGGGCTGCAGAAGCCCGGTCATCGCGGCCTTCATCTCGTCGACGAGATTGTAGATGATGTCGTAGTAGCGAATGTCGACTCCGGCCGCATCAGCAGCGCGTCGTGCCGCGGCGTCGGGCCGCACGCTGAAGCCGATGATGATGGCCCCTGAAGCGACGGCCAACATGACGTCCGACTCGGAGATCGCGCCCGTGCCGGTATGTACGACCTTGACGCCGACGGTCGACGACTCGTCGTTCAGCTTCATCAAAGTGCCCTGGATCGCTTCGAGCGAACCCTGCACATCCGCCTTGAGAACGACGCGCAGCTCTTGCGTTTCGCCTTCTTGCACGTGCGAATAGACTTCGTCGAGCTTGATGACGCGCGTTTCGGTAAACGCTTCGGCGCGACGCTGACGCTGTCGTTCCTCGGCCAGCGAACGCGCGATCCGCTCATCTTCCACGACCTGCAAGATGTCACCGGCCTCCGGCACATCGAACAAACCAAGAACTTCGACCGGCGAGGACGGTTCGGCCCGCCGCACGCGGTGGGC
>CALAGB010000276.1 GCA_937891245.1 uncultured Thermomicrobiales bacterium
GGTTTGCACGGGCGGTCAACGTGCCGGTGCTCGCGAACATGACCGAATTCGGCAAGAGCGATCTGTTCACGGTTGATCAGTTGCGGGATGCCGGCGTGCGTCTCGTCATTTGGCCCGTCTCGTTGCTCCGGCTGGCGATGGGTTCAGCCGAGCGCGCGCTCGACACGCTCCTTCGCGAAGGCAGCCTTAACTCAGAACTCGACGCCATGCAGCACCGAGCTGACCTGTATGACCTCATCGACTACCAGGGCTACAACCAGTTCGATGCTGGGATCTTCAACTTTAAGATCCGTAGATAAGAGACTGCTTGACGGCGTCGCGCCAAGGAGCAGACTGTCCGCTCGATCAGAAGGCGTGGAAAGCAATCACTGCGACTTTCGTACCGTCCGCTTACAGGACCACCGTTCTGTACGTACGGCCCAGAGCGGCCATTGTGGGTAGCTCGGCGCGGTGCTATTGTCTCCCTCATAGTTACAGGTTAACCCCCAGACGATCGCGGTCATTGGTCGTCCACCGGCGATATCGCAGCAGGCCACAAACACCGCTGATGCGCTTGACGCAGCCGTATTAATAGTTAGACTGTAGCTATGCAACCACGACAATAGCGAATTATCACGTTTCGTGCGAGTAGGTTCTTCACGCATTTGGGCTCGTTGGCATTCTCATCTGATGCGTTGCGCTCCACCATGCCTGCATGTTCCGCGGGACCATGACAGGCGCTTCGGGGGGGGTCATGGTTGAACAGGCACGCACGGTATCACCGGGCCGGCCGGTCGATTCCGGATCACCATCGAATCGCGCGCATGACGATGGCTGGAGGCCGGCGGCTGAGACGCTCGGGAGCGTGAACCTGCCGCGCGGTGGCGGCGCGGTTCGCGATATCGGCGAGAAGTTTTCTGTCAACCCGGCCAGCGGCACGCCGTCGTTGACCGTCCCGATCGTCGCCAGTCCCGGCCGGAGCGGCTTCGGCCCGTCACTGTCGCTCAGGTATGACGCGGGCGCCGGAAACGGCCCCTTTGGTTTCGGCTGGGACATCTCGATCGCGAGCATCACGCGCAAGACCGATAAGGGATTGCCGCGCTACCTCGACGATGATGAATCCGACGTCTTCCTGCTTTCGGACGCCGAAGATCTGGTTCCGGTACTCGATGAGAACGGCCAGCGGTTGCGCCCGGAGCGCACGGTGAACGACGTCGCGTACGTGGTCGCGCATTACCGGCCGCGCATCGAGGGGCTGTTCGCCCGCGTTGAGCGCTGGACGGCCGTCGCAAGCGGTATCACGCACTGGCGTACGATCTCCCGCGACAACGTCACGACCCTCTACGGTTTCGAGGCTGGCAGCTGCCTGACCGATCCGGCTGATCCCCGGCGTATCTTCGCCTGGCATATTTGCCGGTCGTTCGATGATCGCGGCAATCTGATCCGCTATGAGTATGCGGCGGAAGATGAGCGCGGTGTCGATACCAGCCAGGCGCACGAAGCGAATCGCACGCCCTCGGCACGTACCGCTCAACGCTACCTGAAGCGGATCTGCTATTCATTCACTTCACCGTATTCCCCCGACTGGTCGGAACAGGGCGCCGAAGTCGCCCTGCCCGACGCGTGGCATTGCGAGCTCGTTTTCGATTACGGCGATCATGCGGATGACGCGCCGCTGCCAGCACCCGATCGTCCCTGGCCGGTGCGGCCCGATCCATATTCAAGCTATCGTTCCGGCTTCGAGGTCCGCACCTACCGGCGCTGCCGGCGCGTCTTGCTCTTCCATCATTTTCCGAACGAAGCGGGCGTCGGGGTCGATTGCCTGATCCGCTCGAACAATTTCGGCTATTCAGACGACGACGCGCCGTCCGATCCGCGCAATCCGGTCTACACCTATCTCACCTCGGTCACGCAGACCGGTTACCGGCGCGACGGCAACGGCTATCTGCATCGCTCGATGCCGCCGCTCGAATTCGCATACAGCCGGCCCGAATTGCACCCGGGGGTGCTCACGCTCGACGACGAGAGCGTGCGCAACCTGCCGGAGGGGCTCGGCGGCACCCATCGGCAATGGCTTGATCTCGATGGCGAAGGACTGCCCGGTGTCCTCTCCGAATATCCCGGCGGTTGGTTCTACAAGCGCAATCTCAGCCCGCTGAACGAGCAGACGCTGCCGGACGGCAGCCGTGTCGCGCGAGCGGCCTTCGGCCGGCCGGAGATGGTTGCGACGTTACCCGTAAGTCACACACTGACCACCGAGCGCCAGCGCTTTCTCGACCTTTCGGGCGACGGCCAGCCCGACCTGGTCGCGTTCGACGGACCGGCGCGCGGTTTCTATGAACGCACGATCTCCCAGCACTGGTCGAACTTCCAGCCGTTCCGGACGCTCCCGGCGATCGACTGGAACGATCCGAATCTCCGTTTCGTCGATCTGACCGGTGATGGCCTGGCGGATCTCCTGCTGACCGGCGACGACCTCTTTACGATCTATCCCTCACGCGGTGAAGCTGGTTTTGAGGTCGCCGAGTTCGTGCGCGTTGCTGCCGACGAAGCACGCGGTCCGCGTGTGGTCTTTGCCGATGGCACCGAAACGGTCGCACTGGCCGACATGAACGGCGACGGCCTGAGCGACCTCGTGCGCGTGCGCAACGGCGAGGTCTGCTACTGGCCGAATCTCGGCTACGGTCACTTCGGTGCGCGCGTCAGTATGGATACGGCGCCACGCTTCAGCGATGACGAGCGCTTCGATCCGCGTCGTATCCGGCTAGCCGACATCGACGGCTCCGGTACGGCCGATCTGTTCTATGTCGGCCCCGACGGCGTGCTTGTCTGCTTCAACAATTCGGGCAACTCGTGGGGCGCCCCACAACAACTGGCGGTGTTTCCAAGTGCCGATGCCGAGAGTGCGGTGCAGGTCGTCGATCTGCTCGGTAACGGTACCGCCTGCCTAGTCTGGTCGTCGCCCCTGCCCGCTTCTGAACGAATGCCAATCCGTTATGTCGATTTGATGGGCGGGCAGAAACCGCATCT
>CALAGB010000277.1 GCA_937891245.1 uncultured Thermomicrobiales bacterium
GACGCGACGATCGAAATTCAGACCACCGAGCCGACGCTTCGCGGCCTCCTGACCGGCCGGATCAGTTGGCCTCGTGCGATCGAGGAGGGGTCCACGACGCTTACCACTGGAATCGCCGAAGGCGCGGAGCTGTTCTGGAGCCTGTTTGACCCACCACTGGCAGAAATACCCATACTCGCGCTGCGCTAAGCGGCGTCAATGCGCTCCACACCGGATGAACGCGGACAATCCGCGACTCAACGCCAGGCCACGGTCGGGCCGGCTAGCGCCACCTGATCTGGGGCCACGGCACCAAGCTTGCATTCTGGTCCGCTGATCGCACCCTGAGGGACCAGCATCGCCCCAGGCGACGATGCCCGCCGTGCTCCTCGGGACCCACGAATGACCAGGCGAGCTGGCAGCCGCGACCGAAGCTGGAAAGAGGGAAGGATGGATGCTGTCTACGTCGTTGACCCGGCTCGGAGTGCGAAACAAGCCGGCTTACGCTATGTGCTGGATCGGCGGCCGGGCATCCGGCGGAAACGGTCCGGCAAGACGTTTCGCTACATCGGCGTAGATGGGACGACGATCACGGACGAGAACGAACTGGCACGGATCAAGAAGCTGAGCATCCCCCCGGCCTGGACTGATGTCTGGATCTCGCCCGTTCCCAACGGCCATCTTCAGGCAACCGGTCGGGATGCCAAGGGACGCAAACAGTACCGCTACCACCCACAATGGACTGAAGTGCGCGGTGCGACGAAGTTCCACCGCTTGGTCGCGTTCGGAGCCACCCTTCCGATGATTCGAGAGCGAGTCGCGCGCGACCTCAGGCGATCTGGATTGCGCCGCGAACGGGTGCTTGCCACAATCGTGCAACTCATGGACGAGACGTGTCTCCGGATCGGCAACAAGGAATACGCCCGGCTGAATCACCACTACGGGCTGACAACCCTTGAGCGGGAGCACGTGGATGTGAGCGGTGACACCTTGCACTTCCAGTTCGTCGGCAAGGGCGGGAAGGAGCACCAGGTGGATGTCCGGGACCGTCGCCTGGCCAGCGTCGTGAAGCGGATGCAAGACCTGCCGGGGCAGGAACTCTTCCAATATATCGATGAGGCAGGTGATCCTCGCACCATTGCGTCGACCGACGTGAATGAGTACCTCCACGAGATTACCGGGGAGGACTTCACCGCCAAGGACTTCCGCACCTGGCATGGCACGGTTCGCGCCGCGCAGGTGCTGGCCGATTTCGGCGCGTTCGACGCAGACAGCCAAGCCACGCACAACATCAGCGAGGCCATCAAAGCGGCGGCCGAACACCTGGGCAACACGCCCGCCATCTGCCGCAAGTCCTACGTGCACCCCCAGGTCCTCGACGCCTATCTCGATGGAACGCTGCTGGACGCGTTTGAGCACCGCACCCCAAACGACGCGGCAGCCGGTCTGAACCTGGATGAGACCATCGTTCTGGGGTTGCTGCGCGAGCGTGACGAGATTCGACGGAACCACGCTGCCTAGCGTGCCACAGCGGGAGGGCTGGATTTCTTCACCGCTCGCCGCTTGTCGTCCCCGTTCGAGCACGGCGGGATGCGCGGCACCTTGGCGGCGCCGGGAGTCGGATGGTTATTGTCCGAACCGCCACCGAGTCTGGCTGAAATGCTCGCCTTTGCCGAAGCCGAAGGCGGTAGTCGGTTGGACCTCGAAAACGAGTACTTCGCCGACGGGGCCGGTGAGGACTCCGTCGGACACGCGATAGTGCCAGTTGTATTTGCTGGCGTACTGCGCGGCGATGCGCTGCAGGCGCGGCTCATCGAGGACGCGCACCGCCTCGCCTTCAACGACGACATCGAGCCCCTCAACCTGATTGCAGCCGGTCATGATGGCGCACTGGCTATTCGCCGCCAGGTTCTTGGCCTTTCGTTCGCTCGGGCCGGTGCAGAAAAAGAGCACGCCATCGACCAGAACAGAGAAAAGCGGGGTGACGTGCGGACGGCCATCTGGGCGAACCGTCGCCAGCCAGTAGATGCGCGAACTATCGAGCAAATCGAGCGCATCGATCCAGGCAGTGCTGGTCGCGCCTTCAGAGCTAAACTGTGGCTGCAGGGTCGTTATCGGCCCAAACTCGGTCATCACGTTACCCCTTTCGTGTTGATGATTTGCGCTATTCGTTGGAAAGCTGCTCGCGCAGGCGTTCGTTGATGTCGGCCGCCTCGGAAGAGATCGCATCGCCGAAATCCTCCATCTCAAACAATGGACGGATCTCGAGAACACTTTGTGACTTCATCGGGTTCGGGCACTTCTTGGCCCACTCGATCGCTTCTTCCAACGAATCAGCTTGCCAGAGCCAGTAGCCGGCGACGAGCTCCTTCGTCTCTGGAAACGGCCCGTCGAAGACGGTGCGCTTGTCGCCATCGAATTGCACGCGCGCCCCCTTGGACGACGGTTGCAGTCCATCTCCGCCGAGCATGACACCCGCCTTCACCAACTCCTCGTTGTAACGCGCCATTTCGGTAAAAAGCTGCTCATCCGGAACGATCCCAGCTTCGGACTCCTCATTGGCCTTCACAAACACCATGAACCGCATCACATGCTCCTTCTCTGATCAATCCTGGACATCCATCGTCAGACCACTCTTCTGATTTCTACTGAGTAGTCGAACGAGCGTTCACCAAATCGACAGGGGGTACAAGCAATATCGAGCCAATGTTCGGATTGGGAGAAGAGCCGGCCGGAACCGGCTCTATGCCATCTCAGTCGTCAATTGCCTGCTGGGCCAGCGTCCAGAAGTCGAGGCAGACATCCGGTGGGTTGGGAGAGGTCCACGTCTGATTGGTCAAGAGTACCGTGACGAGTTCTTCGCGCGGGTCGTTGTACCAGACGGTCCCGAGGCCGCCATCCCAGCCGTAGCGACCGGGCGTCGTGTAAATCGAATCGCGCCGGGTATTGATCGCCAGGCCGAAACCCCAGCCATGACTCTCGAAGTACCCCGAGAACAAGCCGGAGACCGCCTTCTGCGCCGGCGTCAGGTGATCGGTCGTCATTGTCTCGACCGATGCTCGCGAGAGGATGCGTCCGCCGTCGGAGCGGCCGTTCGCGAGCAACATCCGGCCGAAGGCGAGGACGTCATCGATCGTCGAAACGAGCCCACCGGCCGCCGAGGGGAAGGCCGGCGGCCTGCTCCATTGACCGCCCTCGGCCGGATCGTAGACGATGCGCTCGCCGGTTTCGAAGTCGATGGTATAGCAAGTCGATAGGCGCTCGATCTTCGATTCGGGAACGCTGAAGGCGGTGTCGGGCATACCTAACGGCTCGAAGATACGCTCACGCATGAACGCTTCGAGCGGCTGATCGGCGGCACGGGCGATCAGGACACCGAGGATATCGGCGCCCGTGTTGTAGAGCCACTGCTCGCCCGGCTGGTGGATCAGCGGCAACGTCCCGAGGCGCCGGATCCACTCGTCCGGCTCCGGCGGCAGCTGCGGGCTCGGCGATCCCTGATTGAGCTGCAAGTCATCCATCGCTTGCTGGATCGGATAGATCTCCGGCCAGGACATCACCATGCCGTAGCCGGAGCGGCAGGTGAGGAGATCGCGCAGCGTGA
>CALAGB010000278.1 GCA_937891245.1 uncultured Thermomicrobiales bacterium
CACCACCGCCACCCGCTACCGCGGCCGCGCCGAGTGGCAGTTCTCGTGGGGTGATGGCGGCGATGATCGCCGTCTCTTCGTCGGCCGAGGGAGCGCGATCGAAGGCCGCTTCCATCTCTTCGGCCGATTGAAATCGATCTTCCGGTTCCTTCGCCATCGCGCGCAGGATGACCATCTCGATTGCCGGTGAGATGTTCGGATTCAGGTCGCGCGGCCGTGGCGCGATGTCGTTCACATGGCGATACATCACCTGCACCGGGTTGTCTCCCGGAAATGGGAGCTGGCCGGTGAGCATCTCGAAGAGAATGACGCCCGCCGAGTAGATATCGGCGGCAGGGCCAACGTTGCGTCCGACTGCCTGCTCCGGCGCCATGTAGGCGGCGGTGCCGACCGCCATGCCGGTGTCGGTCAGGCCGGTATCGGCGCTGCCGCGGGCGATTCCGAAATCGCTCAGCTTCGGTTCGCCGTCTTTCGAGATCAGGACGTTTTGCGGTTTGACGTCGCGATGGACGATGCCGGCCCGATGGATGGCGCCAAGCCCGCGCAGAATACCGCGATCGAGCCGAACCGCCTCAGCGATCGGCAACGGTGCCTTGTCGCGAATGAGCTGCTTAAGGTCGGTTCCGTCGACCCATTCCATCGTAATGAAGAGCGTATCGCCATCACGACCGTAGTCGAAGATATCGACGACGTTGGTATGCGACACGGCCGCCGCCGCGCGCGCTTCCTGTTCGAAACGCGCCACGAAACGGGGGTCACGCGCGTAATGTTCGCGCAGCACCTTCACCGCCACCTGACGCCCGAGTGAAGAGTCGGTCGCCAGATAGGTTTCGGCGAAGCTGCCCTCTCCAATTCGCGCGGTAAGACGATAGCGGTCGCCGAGCATGTGCGGCAACGCGAGGGACACAAAGCCTCCTTCAAGACAGCGCCAACGTCGCGCGCTGGCGTTTCTCCCCGAGCGATTGTACGGGTTAATCCCGTTCGGGTCGAATCAGAAGCGCGGCCGTTTCATCAAGAACACGACAAAGCACGGTCGCCGGCCGGGCCGCGCATCCTGTATTAGTCAAAACGCCGGATACCGGCCAAAGGGCACCGATCGGGCCCAAACGCATCGCCAGCGGCGCCGGTTCTCGATATCCTTGGCAGGGCGTGTTCCGTTGCCTCTCAGGCACGTACGCGCTGGACTGACCGCTTAAGTTCTGTTATCCTGATGGTCATAATGTACGTACAGTACGGACCTGGAGCCTGCGGTGACACCGATCGTCGCCTTCTTCAATCAGAAGGGCGGAACGGCCAAAACGACCAGCACGCTGAACGTCGGTGCGGCGCTCGTCGAGCGTGGGCGTCGGGTGCTGGCGATCGATCTCGATCCGCAGGCAAGTCTGACAATGGCGCTCGGCATCGACGTCAGCCGGCTCGATTTCTCGGTGTACGATCTGCTTGCCGATGAGCGCTTACCACTCTCGTCCACCGTCATGCCAACGAATATTACCGGTATGAACCTCATACCGAGCCATCCCGATCTAGCGGCGGCCGAACTCGAACTTCTCAATGTGATCGAGCGCGAGCGACGGCTCGACGATAAGCTCAGCCGCTCACAGCCGCTGCCGTACGATTACGTCATTATCGACTGCCCACCGGCGCTGAATATCTTGAGCATCAATATTCTGGTGGCATCATCGGCTCTGGTCATCCCGATCGAGCCACATCCATTGTCGCTGATGGTGCTCAAACGACTCTTCGAAACAGTTGAGCGCGTGAAACGCCTCAATCCGCGGCTCGAAGTGATCGGCTTCCTGCCAACGAAAGTGCATCATTCATCACGGCTAGCCGTGGATATGCTGGAGACGCTGACCGAACGCTTTCCCAATCTGCCTCTCTTGCCGTCGATTCCGCTCTCGGTGAAGAGCGCCGAGTCGATTGCCGAGAGCACCTCGATCCTGCAATATATGCCGCACTCGTCGATTTCGGCTGCCTACCGCGAAGCCGCGGCGTTCATCGAGCAGCGCATCGGGAGCGTGGCGCATGTCTGAGACGACCAGCCGGTCGCGCAGACGGCGCTTTACCGTCGATTCGCTCTTTACCGACACGACGCCTCGTGCCGCCGGCGTTGCCGATCTGCCGAACGCCAAGGAGATTCAGCTCGAACGAATCGTGCCCGATCCCGCCCAACCACGACAGACGTTCGACGACGAGCGATTGGCCGAACTGGCGGCCTCGATGAAGCGCGAGGGTGTGCTGCAACCGATCGCGGTGCGCTATGAGGCGGAGTCCGATCAGTACGTCATCCTGCACGGCGAGCGCCGCTGGCGAGCGGCACGTCTGGCTGGGCTGAGCGCGATTCCGGCGATCGTGCGCGAGGTTCCCGCCGAACACCGCTTGATCCAGCAACTGATGGAAAACGTCGTACGCGAGGATCTGAATGCCATCGATCGGGCGGCCGCGTTGCGTGCGCTCAAGGCGCAAATGAACGATGCGCCGTGGGAACAGGTGGCCGACGCGGTCGGTATCCGGCGCAGTCGGCTCTTTCAACTGCTCGGCACCGAAAAGCTGCCCGAGCGAGTGCAGGAGGAGCTGCGTTCCGGCCGCCTGTCGGAGAAGCAGACACGCGTCTTACAAGGCTTGCCGGAGATTCCGCAGTCTGCGCTCGCCCGCATGATCATTGATGAGGGGCTGTCGCAACCGGCGGCGCAACGGCTCGCCCGAGCCGTACGTTCCGATCCGTCGTTCGTCGATCTCGACGAACCGGAGGTTGAACGTCGCTTTTCCGCGATGCGCGAAGCGGCTGACGCTTCGACGGCTAAAAGTCGATCACGGACGACGCTCTCCGAGCGCACAGCGGCGCTCTTGCAGTTGCTCCCGGAATCGGAATCCGACGTTGAGACGGATCCCGGCGCCTGGACGCCCTCCGATCGACACGATCTGGACGAGGCGATCCACGGTCTGGCCCGCGCGCTTGACCGCTTCCAGCACGCCGAGGTCCCGCCCACCGAGCGCAAAGAGATCACCCCTCGCCTCCGTGCCCTCCGTACCCTGATCGACGGTGCCACCGGACGCACCACGCGCGCCTAACCCTGCTATTCATTTCTCTGCCGTAGGGTGGAAACGGGTTCCGCCCCTACGAACGTGGAGGTGGCATCGGCTTCGGTGGCTGTTGACATTCGGCGGACAAGCGCCGACGATCCAGCGGTGTGGGGCGAAGCGATTCAGAGACTCAGGAAAGGACGCGCCGGTGTTTGAGCCTTCACTCGCGGTGCAGCGGATCGCGGCGAATTCGGAACGACCGACCGGGCGGCCCGGTCCCGAAGTGATCTCGCTCGCGTCTGGCGATCCCGATTTCGAGACACCGCCGCATATTCGACAGGCGTTGATCGATGCGCTGGCTGCCGGCTATACGCATTACGCCGACAACCAGGGCGATCCGGAACTGCGTGCGGCGCTGGCAGCGATCGCATCGGCCGCAGCCGGAGCGGAGATTGCGCCGCAGCAGGTGCTGGTGACGCATGGCGGTAGCGCGGCGCTCACGTCGGCGATTCTCGGAGTGGTCAATCCCGGCGAGCGGGTGCTCATTCCCGAGCCGACCTATTCGCTCTATGCAGATCTGACGCGCATGATCGGCGCTGAGCCGGTCTTTATCCCGCAGACCTCCAATTTCCATCTCGATCTTGACGCGATCGAGACCGAAGCCGCGAAAGGCGCCAGCTTGCTGGTCGTCTGCCATCCGTGTAATCCGACCGGCGTCATCTATCGCAACGATGAGCTACAGGCGCTCGGGCGGCTGGCTGAGCAGTACGACCTGCACGTCCTGGCCGACGAAGCGTACGACCACATCACCTTCCATGGGGTGCCGTTTACGTCGACGCTGGCGATCGACGAACTGCGCGAACGGTTGATCTACTGCCAGACGTTTTCCAAAACCTACGCCATGACCGGCTGGCGCATCGGTTACCTGATCGCTCCGGCCCCAGTGACAGCTGCCGCCGCCCGCATTCACCGGACATTGATCGGGCCGATGAACTCCGCGTTGCAACGCGCCGCACTGGCCGCCGTTACGACCGAAAGTGATTGGCCGGAACGGATGCGCGTTGAATATGAGGCGCGCCGGGAGCTGGTCATGGAGCTGATGGCGGACGTGCCGGGCTTGAGCATCCGCCCGCCGGATGGCGCCTTCTACGCCTTCATTCATTACGATGGTGATACGCCGCCGCGTGAGATAGTTTCGGCCGCGCTGGAACAGGGCGTCGCCATTCGCGGCGGGACCGAGTACGGCCCGAGTGGGGCCGGCTACGTGCGTATCGCCTTCGCGACCGACCGAAGGCGGCTGACGGACGGCCTGCTTCGTCTCCGCTCGGTCCTGGCGGCACGATCCTCATGAGCAGCCGGTTGATCGACCTGCTCGAAGCGGGTCTTGACCGGTATCTGGACGACTTGCGCTTGCTGGCCGGCATCGACTCGGGAAGCGACGACAAGGCGGGCGTCGATGTTGTCGTTGACTGGCTTGAGCGGCGGCTGGGAACGTCCGGTTTTCAGATCGAGCGTGGTCGACAGCCGGTACGCGGCGACAACCTGATCGCGCGGCGTTTCGGGGCCGGTGGCGCGCGCATCTTGCTTGTCGGGCACGCCGATACCGTCTATCCGCGCGGCACCGCCGCGAAGCGGCCACTCACGTTCGACGGCGACCGCATCCTCGGTCCCGGAACCTGCGATATGAAGGCGGGCATTCTCTCCGGCATCTACGCGATGGAGGCGCTTCAGCAACTTGGCTGGGACGATTTCGCCGAGATCAGCCTACTCATCGTATCGGATGAAGAGACGGCGCCGCGTGCCTCGGTGCCGCTGCTTGAGCGCGAAGGGGCGCGTCACGACGCGATTCTGACGCTGGAGGCGGCGCGTGAGAATGGCGATATTGTTTCCGCGCGCAAGGGCGTCCGCTGGTTCAGGGTCGAGGCGCAGGGCCGCTCGGCCCATGCCGGTGTTGAACCGGAAAAGGGCCGCAGCGCGACGCTGGCTTTGGCGCGCTTCATCGTCGAAGCGCAGCAGCTCAACGCTCTGAAGCCGGGAATGACGGTCAACAGCGGCGCGATCGAAGGGGGCGGCATTCCGAGTGTCGTCGTCGAGCGAGCCAGCGCGCGCTTCGATCTGCGCGCCTGGACCGATACAGAGCTTGATGAGCTGGAGGCTGCCTTTCGCGCGATCGGCGAGCGCTCATTGGTACCAGAGGTTTCGTTTCGGATCGAGCTCGAACCTGGATCCGATTGTCCGGCAATGCCGCGCACAGCGGGCGTCGTGCGCTTGGAGCAGCAGGCGATGGCGATCGCGGCTGAACTCGGGTTTGAGCTGCAGGCCGCTGCGACCGGTGGTGCTTCCGACATCAGCTACGCCGGTCGAAGCGGCACGCCGGGGCTCGACGGGCTCGGCCCGGTCGGCGGGCTGGATCACGGTCCCGATGAGTACATCCTGCGCAGCAGCATTGTGCCGCGCCAGGCATTGCTGGCGCGGCTGTTTCAGACTATTTCTGCGAGGTGAACCTATTCGGCGGCTTCGGCGGACTCCGAGAGCGCGGCGCGGATGCTGGCCATATGGCTGGCCGGATGCCCGATGACGATGCGTTCAATGATCTGCGTCAAGGACATTTCGCCACCGAAGAAGATGCCGGTCGTAATGCTCAATTGCTCGTCTGAAAGCCCGCGGATCGTTCCGACGAGCGCGTCACCGCCCCGCAGCAAATCGAGCGTCTCTTGCGTACCGGCATTCGCGAACGCTCGAGCATGCGTCGCATTGCCTTCGTGCAACTGCTCCGCAGAAACCGGCGGAATCGTCTGGACCCCGGCTGCAAGTGCCTGTACCAACTGATCAAATTGCGGATAGCTTGCGGCCACGTGATGCGACACGACCCCGATCGACCATTCTTCGCTGCTCGTCGTTCGTGCCCACTGCTCCGGCGTGCATGACTGCACGACACCGATGAAGTCGCGCGTGACGGCATCAAGCTGATCGGCGAGTTGCGTTGCGGCTTCTGACATGCATTGCTCCCTGGTGATGATCGAAACGTAAACCCTGCCGGAACTTCCGACTCTTTAACATAGTCGAATGACACGCGTTGGATTCGACCGCGCTAGATGATCAATTCTGGAAGTGCGGCATCACTTCGCGGGCAAACTTCTCCATGTTGTCGACGACTTCGTCTCCGTCGGGCGAACCGAAGTGGCAGATGATCTCGCTCGCACCGGCCCCGACGTAGTCGTTGAGCCCCTCGACGATCTGGGCGGGTTCACCTTCGAGCACCTGGATCTTGCGATTGGCGTTCATCGGACCGCCGCCGACGCTGAAGCGCATCGGCAAGCGCGCAACCGCGGTCGGAATCGGATTGCCCGCCTTCTCGGCGGCGTCGCGCACGACGCCGAACTGCTCGGCCAGATCAGCGGCGCTGATGCCGACTGGGTGCCAGGATGCACCGTAGCGTCCGGCTCGGCGCCGTGCTCCCAACGACTGCCCACCGACCCAGATGGCCGGTCCGCCTTCGGTATACGGCAGTGGCCCGAAGGCGACGTCTTCGAGGTGGTAGAACTCGCCCTCGAACGGCTTTTCCGGCGTCGTCCAGAGATGGCGCCAGACACGGATCGTCTCGTTCAGGTAGGCGCCGCGGCGGTGATAGCGGTCGGCCGCGTCAAGCATCTCGAATTCGCGTTCGTTCCAGCCGGCGCCGACACCAACGATCAGGCGGCCCTGACAGAGATGATCGAGCGTCGCCAGTTGCTTGGCGAGCACGATGCCGTTGCGCTGCGGCACGACGATGACGGAGATGCCGAGCTGAACCTTCGACGTGAGCGCCGACAGGTAGCCAAGCATCATCAGCGGCTCGAAGATCTCGCGATACGGGCCGGCCTGCTCGGCCGGCATGATGACATGGTCGGTCGTCCAGGCGGAGACGAACCCAAGCCGCTCCGCCGCCTGCGCCACCTTGACGACACCCTCAACTGTGGCCCCGGCGGGGTACGTTGGTAAGGCGATTCCGAATTTCATGATTCCTTCCTTCCGTTCTATTCGAACTCAACATTTTGAAAGAGATCAGACGGTTGATCTCACCACGCCCCGACATCCAGGGCCGCTGTGAAGGATAGCCACTCTAGGGTTCTCCCTCGACGTACCCCGGCAATTGAGTCGCAGGTTTACGGGTGAGAGATCCCTCACAGCAGCTCAGGATGACGCGGGGCGGGGTGGGCCGCCTCCAGTGCCGTACGGAGACGGCTGGCCGAGTGGCCGCTACTCTGGTCGCGCTTCCTCCGACATCCGCTCGGGATAGGGGTAGTGCGGGATGGCGGACCAGTCGCGAGCGGCGGCGGCCAGGTCGGTGCTTCGAGCGAACCAGACGCCGTCGCGGGTTCGGATGTGTTGGATCAGCTGTTCGAGCGCCCGGATTCGCGCCGGACGGCCGGAGTAGCGCGGGTGACAGACGAGCATAAAATTGCCGGTCAGTTCATAGGCGGCATCAAACTCTTCGATCCAGAGCTGGGCGACCTCGCTTGGGCGGCGTATCGTCCCCGGATGCGCGTAGTAGACGGCATCGTCAAGTGACCACGACCAGGGCAGTTCCAGGATCTCGTTGCCGCGGTCGGTCGCGATGAAGTACGGCACATCGTCGTCGCCGAAGGAGCTATCGTAGGTGTAGCCCGCTTCATGCAGGAAGCCGAGCGTGCCTTCGGTGGTGAGGCCGGACGGCGCTCGCCAGCCGTTCGGAGCCGCGCCGAGCACATCGCTGAGCGTCGCCGTTGTTCGCTGGATCAGATCGCGTTCACGCTCGGGGGCAAGTTCGCCCCAGGCTTCGTGCATCCAGCCATGGCCGCCGATTTCGTGACCCTGCTCCACGACCTCACGGGCCAGATCCGCATACTTGCGGACGTTCCAGCCTTCGACGAAGAACGTCGCCGGAATCGAATAGCGCGCCAGCAGGTCGAGCACTCGTTCGATGCCGCGTCGCGGTGCGTAGACGCCATCCGCGTTGGCGCCACCGGCATGGCCATGGCGCAATAGATCGAACGATTCCCCAAAATTGTCGAACGTCAGCGACACGGCGCACTTCGCACCATTCGGCCAGCTTGGCCGCTCAAAGCTCATACTCATCACACACCTTCCAAAGTTATTCGCGCGAGGCTAGTTGTGGTGATGATCGAGCAAATCGCGGTAAAGCGCCAGTGTTTTGACGGCGATTGCATCCCAGCTGAATTGCTGCTCGGCCCGAGCGCGGCCATTTCGTCCGAAACGCTCCGACAGGGCCGGGTCGAGCGCGACACGATTGACCGCCGCCGCCAGCTCGCGTGAGAACTCGGCGGGGTCGGCCGGCTCAAACGTGCCCGGTTTGAGGTGTGGATCGACGAGCAGCCCCGTTTCCCCGGGTACGACGACTTCGGGGATCCCGCCGACCTTCGAGGCGACGACGGCGGTTTCGCAGGCCATCGCCTCCAGGTTGATGATGCCGAACGGCTCATAGACCGATGGGCAGACGAAGACGTTGGCGTGTGAATAGAACTGGATCACCTGCTGGCGCGGGAGCATCTCCGGCACCCAGATAACACCGTCACGTCCGGCCGAAACCGCCGCCATGCGCTCATTCATCTCTCGACCGATCTCCGCCGTGTCCGGTGCGCCGGCCAGCAAAACGACCTGCAAAGACGGATCGATCTCCGGGATGGCGTTGACCAGATGGATGATTCCCTTCTGGCGCGTGATTCGTCCGACGAAGAGCACGAACGGGCGCGTCGGATCGACGCCATGAGCCGTCAGCGCATCGGTTGCGTTCGAGGCGCGGTATTCGTCGAGGTCGATGCCGTTGTGGATGATGTGGACGCGAGCGGGGTCGACGTCTAAGTTCGCCAGCACGTCCTGACGCGTCTCGGACGAGACAGCGATGACGGCGTCCGCCTGCTCGATCCCGGTTCGCTCCATCCACGAACTGACGTGATAGGCGTTGCCGAGTTGCTCTACCTTCCAGGGTCTGAGCGGTTCCAGCGAGTGGATCGTGACGAGCAGCGGTACGTTCCAGAGTTGCTTGGCAAGAAAACCGGCCAGATCGGTGTACCAGGTGTGGCAGTGAACGACATCCGCCGCCAGCGTATCTTTGGCCATCGCCAGGCTGCGGGAGAGTGCGTCGAGCGCGCCGGTAAAGCGACGATCGGTATCGCGCTGCATCTCGTCCCAGCCGAGATAACCTCGAACGTGCAGATTGCCGTCATCGACGTGTTGGTCACCGAACGACCGGACATCGACCTCGACCGAACGGGCGAGCGCCCGGCTCAGATATTCAACATGGACTCCGGCGCCGCCGTAGACGTTCGGCGGATATTCGTTCGTGAAGATGGCAACACGATTCAGATTCGCCACGGATACTCCCGTTCATTCATTGGGCGAGTTGGCATCGGAGGGGGTGAGCGCCAGATCGAAGAAGGCAGCGTGGCGTTCGATAGCCGCGTCAATCGCGCGAAGTTCGCTCCGGTTGAGTTCGGTAAAGAGTGTCGGTTCGATCGTCAACGCGCGCGTCGAAGCCGATCGCTTCCAGATGCCGACAATCTGCCCATCAAGCAGGATGGTGTGGTTGAAGACGATATTTTCCGGCAGCGGCGTCCGGCTGGCCGCGAGACGTTGGAGGTAGCCACTGCGATCCTTGTAGGCGACGATCGTCTCGTCATAAATCGGGAGCAGCAGCACCGAATGACTCGCGTCGTCCAATTGGGTCAGCCGTGCATCGAAATAGTAGGCGCGACCGTCGACATCGATGCGTTCGAGTTCTTTCCCGAGCATTTCGATCGTATGCCGAGCATCGCCGACCGTCAGCCCCGACCACCAGGAGAAATCGTAGGGCGTGGCGGGACCGCGGCTGGCGAAATAGCGGGCGCCCAGTTCCCGCAGCGCCTGGTCCCGGTTGAAGTGGTCGATAGCCGGCGCTCGTTCATCGAGCAACATGTACGTGAACTGCTTGCCGCGGCGCGGTCCGCTGCAGATCAGGCCGTCGAGTTCGGCGCGCATCAGCAGCAGCATATAGCCGAGGTTGTCGGCCTGGATATTCGCGTCTTTGAGTGCCGCGACCAGCGCCGTGCGCGTCAGCGCCTTGCCACCTTCCAGCTCTCGCACCAGCGTGCGGTTGCTTCGCGTGAAGATCGGACCGTCCAGCCCCTTACGACGATACTGGCCGGCGGAGGCGGCGATGATGCGTGGCCCGGTCAGCTTGAGCAGCCAACGGATGTCCTCCGGCATGACGAAATGCCAGGTGGGACGGAGGACGTGCGTGCGCAGAATCTCACCTTCGTTGAATGCCTGATCGACGGCGGCCTCGTCCACGCCGTTGAGGCGCAGGCCGAGCGCCCATTTGGCCGCTGGAAAATCCTGGGATTGCACCGCGCCGAGCCACCGAACGATATCAGCCGG
>CALAGB010000279.1 GCA_937891245.1 uncultured Thermomicrobiales bacterium
GCAGGTCCGCGCCGGCGTAAGCGGGCACGGTCGCGATCGTTGGTGCGCTGGCGCTCGCACTCGGCGCACTTCCGGCGCCGCCGGCCTCCTTGCCGCCGCAGGCCGCCAGCAGCCCGCCCAGGCCAACCAGCCCGCCGACAAACGCCCGGCGGGTAAGTGTCGTTGACATCTTCGAATTTCGCGCCATACCGGTTCCTCAATGCGACTGCAAACGTCGACAACCGTCCTCCTACCACGAACTGTACGACGTGCCGGCCGGTTGAGTTTGGCCAGACGCATGAGGCTCAGGTCTCGCCGCTCGAGGACCTGACCGGTAAGCTCACATGACCGGAGCTTCCATACTGAGTCGCTGCAGCCCGGGAAGCCCGCAACGCCTCGACGAACAGTGACGCGTTGAAGATCGAGTTACTGAAGATGAAATCGAGCGCCCAGACCGCACGTGGAGAGCGAGTCTGCTGGATAATCCACTCTTTTCGCCGCTGGCAGCGATCGGATGAGCCGGTTGCAGATCGACAGTTCGCGCAGCAGATCGACCGACTGATCCAGGCACCAGCTGCCAAAGGTCAAGCCTTGGCCTGGCACCGCGAGCATGTGTGGATCACCAACCAGTTCCGCGACTGTGATGAAGGCACCGATCGCCTCCTCGACGTCGCAACGTCAGTCCTGCATATCCGCCCGGCTCGTCCCCTTACCCCACCATCGCCTCGATCGCCTGGGTGATGGCAGTGGTATCGGATAGATCGGGGAAGACGGCTTCGGGGTGGTGGGCGGTGAGGTCGGCGACACTGTAGCGACCGGTGGCAACGGCGACCGCATTCGCTCGATTTTCGTGGGCGGCCGCGATGTCGCGCGGAGTGTCGCCGATCAGAACGGTTTGTGCGGCGCTGAAGGTATGGCCGAAGTGCGCGGTAGCTTCGTCCCAGGCCGCCTGGACCAGGTGATGCCGTTCGCGGGCCGAATCACCGAAGGCGCCGATCGGGAAGTAGTCGAGGATACCGGCTGAGGAGAGCTTGACGCGGGCAACTTCGCGCGCGTTGCCGGTCAGCACACCGAGCGCGAACCGCTCGGCACGCAAGCGTTCAGCGATCTCGACGACGCCGGGCAGGCGCCGTTCGATGCGGCTTTGCTCGGCAATCGCCTCGGCATAGTGCACACCCATCGCGTCGATCATCCTGGCGAGATCGGCATCAATCTCGGCTTCGCTCAAGCCCTGGCGACTGAGCGCGAGGCGCGCGATCTGACTATCGAGCATCCCGGCCAGCGGCACGCCATCGAGCGTCGCCGGCCGCCCATAGACCTGCTTCATGGCGGTGACAAAGGCGATCTGATGATCCTTATCGCCCGCTTGAACCAGCGTTCCGTCAATATCGAACAGAATCAGACCGCGCACCTCGGTTCCCATCGTTAATTAGCTCCCCTGTGCGTGACAGTAGCGCGTCACGATCTCGTAAAGCGCACGCGTACCGAATTCGAGATTCGAAATCGAGACTCGTTCATCGTGCGAGTGCGCCAGCGTCATCTCTTCCGGGTTGTCGCGCGATGGCATGAAGCCATACACCTTGATACCCGGCAGGCTCGCGGCGTCGGTCCCACCGGCGACGAGGAAGGGGACGACCGTCGAGCCGGCGTCGATTTCCGCCATCGTGCTGGAGATCGTCTCGAAGAGATCCGACTGCGGGTCCGCCTCGATGCCGCTGGAACTGCGCGCCTCCTCGTACTCGACCTCGACGTCATCGCCGATCAGGTCGCGAACCTGCGCCGCGAACGCTGCGGGGTCCTGTCCCGGCAGCACGCGCCCATCAACATCGACCGTCACCTCCGAGGGGATGACATTGATGCGGTGGCCGCCATGAATGATCGTCGGCACGGCAGTGTTGCGCGTGGTGGCGTAGAGCGAGCGCAGCTCCATGTCGCTCAGCGGCAGCTCAGAAAGCGCTTCCCAGGTCGGGTTCGCCAGAATGCGCTGCACCTGCGACTGAGTCGAGCCACCAAGCGATTCGCCGATCGCGGTGAGCATCCGCTCGACGGTCGCCGTCATGATCGTGGGGAACGTGTGATCGGTGAGCCGCTGGACGGCACGACCGGCACGGCGCATCGCCGTATCGGAGAGCGGCATCGACGCATGGCCCGGCGCGGCACGGGCGTACAGGCGCATACGGGCGCCACCCTTTTCGCCCGTCTGGCAGAGATAGAAGCGCTTCCCCTCGATGTCGACGGCACTACCGCCGCCCTCGTTGATCGCGACCTCGGCATCGATCAGATCGCGATGGTTCTCCCACATCCATTCGGCGCCGTAGTGCCCACCCGCCTCTTCGTCGGCGAACGTCGTCAGAATGAGATCGCGATCGAGCGTTAGCCCGGCCCGCTTGATCATGAGCATGACCATCAGCTCGCAGGCGACCAGATCCTTGGTATCGACCGCTCCACGACCCCAAACCTTGCCGTCGACGATCTCGCCGCCGAATGGATCGTGGGTCCATTTGTCCGGCTCGACACTGACGACATCGCTGTGCGCCATCAGCATCAGCGGTCGCCCCTGACCGGACCCGGGAATGCGGGCCACGAAGTTCGCACGGCCGGGGGCGCTTTCGAGGATCTTGCCGTCAATTCCGTCGGCCTGCACCGCCTTCAGCAGGTATTCGGCTGCCTGAATCTCGTTGCCGGGCGGGTTGACGGTATTGAAGCGGATCAGCTGTTGCAGATGTCCGGTGACCTCGTCACGGACGGCATCCCAGGAAATCGCCATACTCAATCCTCCCACACCGCTGAGCGGCAGAGCCGGCCGCCAGACGGGGCCGGTCCGTCGATCCTACACGGCCTTCGAGCGCGGCACAAATCTCGCACGTAAAGGCGCGAAGAAGCTGTCATCTTCAACCAGAGCGAAGAATCCCCTCCCCGGTTCCCATTGCATTGCGCTTAAGGAAACGGATGAGGGATTCTTCGCTGCGGCCTGGAATGACCGGGGGTGCGCCTCTATGCGAGAAATCCCGCCCTAGCGCCGTGTGCGCGACTCGGGGACGCGGAGCGGCTGGGGAGTCATGCTGGCGGTATGGAGCGACCAGGTCCAGCGGGCATTCGAGAGGTAGTTCCAGCTCATGGCCATGCCGATGGCAAAGGCGTTCGCCAACAGATATTGCATGCCGAAGCCGTAGGTCAGGACGCCGAGCACGGTCACCGAGACGAGCAGCCCGCCGAGGCCGAGCACGTTGTAGCGGAGCGCGCGCTGCGGGAACGGAATCTCGCGGCCGGCGTCGCGAAACGTCCAGAGGTTGTTGAAGAAAAAGTTGCTCAATATCGCCGTTTCGTTGGCCAGCGCAACCGCGATCAGGCGATTGAGGCCGGCTAGTTCGACGAGCGTGATCAGCATCGCGTAGTTCACCAGCACTCCACCGGTGCCGACGATGCCGAAGCGGATGATGCGGGCGCCGTGCATTTCACGGGCCGCACCGAGCCAATTCCAGACAATAACGACCGGAGCCTCACGCATTGCGCAACACTCCGGCTCGCGCCAATCGATCCGGTTCGCCGGGATTGCCATTCATGCAACACATCTCCTTGACTGCGTCTTCTTGAGCCAACCGGCTCATTTTGGCCATGTTGCCGCGCCCCGTGCGGTACAACACAGCCTCCTAATCAGGGTTCCCTTTTCAACATACGTGCCCCCGCTTTCGCGCGGTCCTCTTTTTGGGCGTCCTGGGGCGCCGCCGAGGTGCAATAATGGATGAAATCTCGCGCGATGACCAGGTCAAAACGAGGAGGCAAATGTGGTCTCTGAGACCGATGCGCTGGTGCGTATTCTGGTCGCCGCCGCACTCGGCGCAGTGCTCGGGTTCGAACGCGAACTGCGCGACAAACCGGCCGGACTCCGCACACACATGCTGGTGGCCGAGGGTGCAGCACTCTTCATGGTCGGATCGATCCTCCCGACCCAGGAGTTCGGACACAGCGGAGACTCGGTCTCGATCGACACGACGCGCATTGCATCGACCATTGTGGCCGGCATCGGCTTTCTTGGCGGTGGTGCCATCCTGCAAACGAAAGATCGCGTCAAAGGGATCACGACCGCCGCCGGCATCTGGGTCGCGGCGGCCATCGGATTGCTGGCTGGAGCCGGATTCTTCGTGGTGGCGATCGGCGGCACGGTCATCGCGCTCCTGACGCTGCTGCTGCTGGTGCTGCCGGAACGCTGGCTCAGCGCCTCGGATACCGGGCAATATCACATCAGCCATAACGATCGGAAGCGGAATCGGCCGGAAGGTCCGGATTAGCGCGTCGCTCGCGGCGCAGCCAGGCGTCAAGCCGGGTTTCGATCTCGCTGTCGGAGAGTCGCGCCTGTTCATACAAGCCGGCAGCGTGCCGCTGGCGCAACGCCTCGTAGAGCGTCACCGCGCAGGCGACCGAGATATTCAGACTCTGCACCATCCCCATCATCGGAATGATCATCGTCGCATCGGCCGCCTCCGCCGCCTCCGGCGAGACGCCGCGCTGCTCATTCCCGAAGACGAGCGCGCTCGGCTGCGTCAGATCGAGGTCGAAAAGTTCGAGCCGGTTGTCGTCGAGATGCGTGGCATAGATGGTGAAACCACGCGCCCGCAGCGCCGCGTAGCAATCGTCGATGCTCTGATGGTCAACGACATTGAGCCAACGCAACGTACCGGCCGAGACAACGCGGCTCAGCTTCGGCCGCTCTTCGACGGTGTAGATCAGGTGCACGTCACCGATGCCGACCGCCTCGCAACTCCGCAGCACCGCACTGATGTTGTGCGGATCATGGACGTTTTCGAGAACGACCGTCAGATCGGGCTGGCGCCGTTTGAGAACATCGATCATGCGCTGGCGACGGCGAGGCGTAATCGGACGCAACGGGGATAGATCAGACTTCATGAGCTGATTCTACGGAGCGCCGCCCACCGTCACAAGGTAGCGGTATCCCGCGAACGATGGTGGCGCGTCGATCGGCGTGTGCGCACTCGACCGACCCCCGGTGGTACGCCGCGGTGTGCCGGTGGCTGGGGCGTCGCCGGCAGCCTGCCCGGGGCCGGCCGGACCTGCGGCGACGCCGCGCTCAGCGGCATACCACCAGCGTTCCTCGTGTCCACAGTGCCGCGTCGATAGCCACCGGCCGGCGGTACAATCGGACGTATGGACAAGGCACGTGCGAATAGCCACCCGGATCTGGTCGACGAACTGCGTACGCGTATTGAACGCGAGGGGCGCATCACCTTCGCGCATTTCATGCGAATCGCGCTCTATCATCCAGGATATGGATATTATGTCAATTCAGTGGCGCGGCCAGGGCGAGGCGGCGATTTTCTGACCGCGCCCGAGGCGCATCCGATCTTTGGCTATACCCTGGCTCGCCAGATCGCACAGATGGCCGACCTGCTCGGGCGTCCGCAGCCGTTCACCCTGCGCGAGTATGGCGCCGGTGCCGGCACGCTGGCGTTGGCGCTGCTCGAAGGGCTGCACGTC
Organism: uncultured Thermomicrobiales bacterium; assembly: GCA_937891245.1. Classification (GTDB taxonomy): domain Bacteria; phylum Chloroflexota; class Chloroflexia; order Thermomicrobiales; family Thermomicrobiaceae; genus CALAGB01. Next base: position 5,473 of record CALAGB010000279.1, read on the forward strand.
GAGCGGCCGGACCTGCTCCCCACCCTGCGCTACGAGCCGGTCGAAATCAATCCGGCCCGGTTGAGCGATCTGCGGCGCACGTTGATCGACGATGGATTCGACGTACAACTCGCCGGGCCGAGCGAGACGTCACTGACCGGCTGCATTCTCGCGAATGAATTTCTCGACGCGATGCCGGTCCATCGCGTTGTCATGCAGGACGGCGCGCTCGCTGAGCGCTATGTCGTCTGGCGCGACGGCTGGTTTACCGAGGAAAGCGGGCCGCCCTCCACGCCCGCTCTCGAACACTACCTGGCCGATGGCGGGATCGAACTGGTTGACGGCCAGATCGCCGAGATTAACCTGGAAATGACCGATTGGATCGGCACGATCGCCGCCCGACTTGCACGCGGCTACGTGCTGCTCATCGACTACGGCTATCGCGCCGCGAAGCTCTTCGGGCCGGACTATCGCGATGGCACCCTGCGCGCGTATTATCAACACACGGTGAGCGACGATCCGTTTCGCGCCATCGGCAATCAGGATTTGACAGCGCATGTCGATTTCAGCGCGCTCGAACGTTCTGCCCGCGCGCACGGTCTGTACGTACTCGGATTGACGACGCAGGCCGATTTCCTGAGCGGCGCCGGTATCGGCGAACTGCTGGTTGCGGCCCAGCAATGGGAAGGGATGACGTTCGATGACTATGTCGCGCTCCGTTCGGCCGTCATCCGCATGATCGAGCCGGGTGCCATGGGCCGCTTCCGCGTACTGATTCTTGGACGCGACGTGCCGGAAAACGAACCATTGATCGGACTTAGCACGACGCTCTAAAGGAGGCGAGCATGATCGGTTCCACCCAAACGACGACTGCCATTCCGACGCGTGGCGATCGCTTGCCGCTTTTTTCCGGACAGGCGCCTGATGGCACGCCTGTGCGCCTGCGCGATTTCTACATGCGGCGTAACCTGGCGCTCGTCTTCAGCGATAGGCCGGATTACCCGATCATCCGTGATCTGCTGCACGGCCTGACCGAACGCCGTGCGGCGGTGCAGGCCGAAGCGGGTGAGGCGCTGGCGGTTATCTCCGGCGATCAGGAGCAGGTGCGGCAACTCGTGGCAGACCTGGCGCTCCCCTTCCCAATCGTTGTCGACTCCGACAACGCGATCCACGCTCGCTATGGACTGCTCGCTGCGGACGATACGCCACGCGCCGCGATCTTCCTGGCCGATCGCTTCGGCACCATCTTCGAAGCCTCGGTCGCAACCGATGACGGGCAGATCATGCACGCGGACGAAGTGCCAGGCTGGCTCGAATTCATCGCCTGCCGCTGTACCTAGGCAAGGCGACGGTCCAAATTGCTCTAGACAACGCATACGACGCTCCCTATCATTCCCTGAGCGATTCCACCCACAACGTATTCGGATAGATGGAATGGTATAGAGGGGCAACTATGCAACGGTCAACGCTACCTTCGTCACGCGTCATACGCCGCCTCGCTCCGCTTCTCCTCGCCTCCACGTTGACCTTCGCCGCCTGTGGTGGCGGCTCATCGGACAAGTCGACCACGACCAGCGGAAGCCAGAGTCCATCGACCGCCGCGGCCGCCGCTTCGACGGCAATGCCGGCCGCCCCGACGGTCGCCGCGACGACCGAAGCAACGAGCACGTCAACATCGGTTGCGACCGCCGCAGCAACGAGCGCCGCAACCCAGCCTGCGTCGACCGCGACGAGCACCAGTTCCGGCGGCAACACGGCGAACAATGGCGACTTGCAGGAGGTCGCCGACGCCCTGGCGAAAGTCAAGTCCTACAAAATCACCCTCAATATCTATGAAGGTGACGCGACAACCCCTGCCTACGTCAGCACGATCGAGACGGTCGAGCCGGACAAGACACATACCGTCACTTCCTTCGCCGGGCAAACGATCGAATCGATCCAGATCGGCGATGATACCTACACAAAGCTCGGAGATACCTGGCAGAAAACATCAGGACTGGGCGAAGCGGCAGCCACGCCAGTCGACGGCAGTGACGTTATCGATAACTTCGCCGATTCCGAGAGCGCGGGGATCAACGTCACCCAAAAGGGCGAAGACACGATCAACGGTGAAGCCACGGTCGTCTATGAGCTGACCTCGAATGACAGCTCGGTACTGACGATCTGGGTCGGCAAAGACGATCATCTGCCGCGCAAGTCCGAAGTCAAGTCCGATAGCGAGCATATCGAGATCATCTATTCCGATTACGGCAAGGATTTCGACATCAAGGCGCCGCTCTAGAACGGGTCGCAGCACCACGACCCCTCTGATCGTGAGCCGCAGCACTGGTTCTCCCTCGGCATACCCGTGATCGCTGTTACAGGGGTACGCAAAAGAGAACCCGCTCGCGGTTACCCCTCGCTGCGGCTTAGAATGGTAGACGAGAGAGGGAGAAGCTCAATGCGTATCGTGATCGGCGCCGATCATGCCGGGTTCGCGCTCAAGAATATCGTCATACGGACGCTCGAAGCCTGGGGCTACGATGTCGAAGACAACGGCACCTACGACACGACCCCGGTCGATTTTCCGCTGATCACCCGCGAGGTTTGCGATCCGCTGCGCGCGGGCGAATACGAGCGCGGCATTCTGATCTGCGGCACCGGCGTCGGCGCGAGCATCGCGGCGAACAAGCTGCCCGGCATCCGTGCGGCGCTCTGTCATGACGTCTATTCGGCGCATCAGTGTGTCGAGCACGACAATGCCAACGTCCTCTGCCTCGGGGCGCAGGTCGTTGGTGACCGGCTGGCGCTCGATCTGGTTCGCACCTTTCTTGCAGCGGAATGGACCAATGATCCGATCTTCCGCCGGCGCGTGAACCAACTCACCGAGCTGGAACAGGCGGTCGCCGATGAACTCCGTCCAGGCACTCCCAGCTAGCGCGATGGCGCAAGCGGTTTGCCGCGATGGATGATCACGCGCCGGATCTCTTCGCCGGTACAGCCGCCTACTACGCGCGGTTCCGGCCCGGATACCCGGCCGAATTCTTGACGCATGTCGTGGAGCGATTCGGACTCGATGGAACCGGGCGGTTGCTCGATCTCGGCTGCGGTACCGGGCAGTTGGCGCTGCCGCTGGCGCCATCCGTTGTCGAGGCGATCGGGCTCGATCCCGACCCGTCGATGCTGGCCGAGGCAGCGGCCGCGGCCGAGCGAACCGGCATACAGAACGTTCGCTGGCTACTTGGCAGCGATCGCGATCTCGATCGGCTGCGCGATACGATCGGCAGATTCCGCCTGGCGCTCATGGGGCGATCGTTTCACTGGATGGATCGCGATGCGGTGCTGCGGGCCCTCGACAAACTGATCGAGCCAGCCGGTGGCGTCGTTGTCGTCTCCGACGAAGAGCGGGTTTGGGCCGGCCGGGAAGCCTGGCACGAGACAATTCGCCAAACGATTCACCACTGGCTCGGTCCACAACGCCGGGCCGGCAGCGGCAACTACACCGTTAGGCATGTCCCATTCGATGACACCTTCGCCGCCTCACCCTTCTCACACGTCGAACACTATCACCTCACCGTCGAGCGCACCCCGACCATCGACGAGATCATCGGCTATCTCTCCTCAACTTCGTTCTGTTCACCAGCCGTCCTCGGCGAACAGCAAGCTCCCTTCGAAGCTGATCTCCGCCAGCGACTCAACACCTATGACCATCTCACCGAATCAATCGAGTTCGACGCCTGGCTGGCGTGGCGAGGCGATTGATCGCTCGCGGGGGTGCAGGCCTCCCCGTCATTCTGATCCGCGGCGGCGGACGTTCGGTTCTCAGGAAGGTAGGGCGGCGATGTCTCGTGCCACCGCAGACAGGTCGTCGTTGAACTGGTGGCCGCCTTCGTCGAAGGCACGTACCATCGCCTGTGGCAGGGTGTGCGCGTAGAGCGCCAGGTGGTCGAACGGCACAATCGAGTCATCGCGGCAGTGATAGAAGTAGATCGGTATCCCCGGCGGGAGCCTGGCGGCGAACGCTGGTGGTAGTGCGAGTTTCTCGTAGCCCTCGTACCGCCAGCCGTCACCGCCCCAGAATGGACAGGCGACCAGGAAGACGCCGGCAAGAGCCTTCGGAGCCTCCCGTTCGCTCAACCACTTCATGATGATCGACGCACCGACCGAATGGCCGGCGACCACCACCGGGCCTGGCATGCCGGCCAACTCTTGCTCGATCTCTTGTCGCCACTGCGCATACGACGCGTCGTCTTCGTTTGGCATCGCGGGATAGCGAACCTTGACACGCGGCCCGAGGATACGCTGGAGGCTCTCGGCCAACCGTTTGTCCTCGATGTAGGCGCCGCGCCCCGCGCCCTGGATAAACACGGCGTACTCGGTCATAGTTCCTTCCTTTCATTCTCCGGTCTGGCCGAGGATGACCGGGAATGGCGCCGCCGCTAGATCTCCGACTTCTAGAACGGCGCTTTGACCCTGACCTCGTCGCCAAGAGCGCGCAGTTCGGCGACGACGCTGGGGTGGACCGGGATGCCGCGCTCGCGGCGGTCGATTTCGGCGATGTCTTCCGGGTCGCCGGGAACATAGACCCGGTCGTGTCCTTCGGCCGGTTCGAGCGCGCGGATCTCGGCCAGCATGCTGTCGATGTCGGCGTAGAACTCGTCCTCCGGCCGGAAGGCGTCGATGCGCCAGGCCATGAAGGCGTGCCCGGTATCGGAGGGGCGCGGCGGATTCGTACGCGAGCCGCCGACATAGCGGCTCCAGGAGGAGCCGGCCAGCTGGGCGCAGAGCACCTCGACGAAGAGCGAGAAGCCGAAGCCTTTGTGGCTACCAAGTTCACGTGTTGAGCCGAGCGGTGCTAGTGAGACGGCCGCGAACGGGTCGGTCGTCGGCTTCCCTTCGGCGTCGTAGGCCCAACCTTCGGGGATCGGGTGGTTTTCGCGCCGGGCGATCTCGACCTTGCCCCAGGCAACACTGCTCGTT
>CALAGB010000280.1 GCA_937891245.1 uncultured Thermomicrobiales bacterium
CATGCGGTGGAAACCAGCGCTCAACGCATTCGCCGTCACCTTCGCCGACCGCATTCCAGCAGCCGAAAACCTGTGGTAAACAAAATGCCGGTTACAACGAAATCCGGACGCTCCCGCACCGGGGCGATTCAGTGCGCGCTGTCGAAACTCGCGGCGTTATTGATCGACAGGACCCTTGCGACGGGACGCGCCTGGATTCGCTGCCTGGCGGTGAGTTCGCGCGCTTACTGTTCGAACGGGCGGCCGGCGCGGCCTGCGTACATTGTTTTGTACGCAGGCCGCACCAGACAAGCCGCCTCGTATGTGACCGGCCGCCAGGGGAAAGTCGTGTTATTGGCTCAGCAGTTGCCTTTGTATTCGAACTTGTCCAGCAAATCAGTGCTCGACGCCGAATTCAGCAGCTGGGTGTCTGTGTTGATGGTGGGCGGAACTGTCTCGCCCCGCACCGCCGCGACTGCGTATTTCACAGCGTCGATGCCTTCGGTATGGGGATCTTGTGCGATGAGAGCCTGTACGCTACCTTCCCGGAGTGATTGGACCTGTGAGGTTGCCGCGTCGTAGGCGATCAGTTTCACCTTCCCCTGCGCATTAGCAGATGCTAATCCGGAGGCAGCTCCGATACCACTCTGGTCGTTGGTCGCAAAAATTCCGGATAGGTCCGAATTTCTGCTCAATTCGGCGATCACTTGTGCAGCGGTCTTCGCGGGGTCGTCGTTGCTGTACTGGGGGCCAACGTATGTGATGTTCGGGTATTTCTTGAGCTGGTCTACGAAGCCTTTTGCGCGCTGATCTTGTGACGTGACCTGGCCGGGCTCTGTTGTGAGGACCAGAACCTTGCCGGATTCGCCAATTTCTCGTGCCATCTCGTCGGCGGCCTGCGCACCGCCAGCTTCGTTATCCGAGATGATCTCGGTCACCACGCCGGTGTTGTCACCGAGAACCTGATCGACGGTCAGGAGTTTGATGCCCGCTTTGATAGCCTCCTGGGCGGCTGTGTTCAGTGCGACCGGATCGGTCGGCACGAGTGCGATAGCGTTCGGCTTGGCGGCGATGGCCGCGTTTAAGATGGGGAGTTGTGCCGCGGCGGCGAATTCCGCGCCGGCTGCCACCTTCAAGTTGACGCCTAGATCGGTGGCAGCCTGCTTCGCACCACATTCCATGGCCTCATAGAACGGGCTACCTTTTACGCCGACGATGAGTTGAACCGTGATGCTCTTGTCAGTGGTGGCGGGCGACATTGGCGACTCGTCGCTGCTTGGCGCAACTGTTTCGTTGGAGGCCGTGCCCGACCCGCTCGTCGTCGGGCTTGCTGAGCCCGACGATGAGCACCCGCTGAACGCCGCGAGCAGCAGGCTGCCAGCAACCGCTACGCTCAAGAATTTGGCATTTCTACGCATTTTGGAATGCTCCTTCCGTTAAGCTTACAATGTTCCATTTCGTCTACGTCGACGTTCTGTGTCGATGTAGACGGCGCCGATCAGGATGATCCCTACGACGACCTCCTGCCAAAACGGCTCGATTCCCATGATGACGAAACCGTTTTGCAGTACTGCTGGTATGAATACCCCGATGACGGTACCGATGACGGTGCCGACACCGCCGAAAAGGCTGGTTCCGCCGATAACGGCTGCGGCGATAGTGTTGAGATTGTCAATACTGTGACCGCCGATCGTGGTCGTACCGAACTGCGCCATCGAAAGGAATCCAGCTATACCGGCCAGGCACCCGGCAAGGAGATATACTTTCACCAGGTGGGACTTCACGGGAACTCCGGCACGTCGAGCAGCTTCCAGATTTGAGCCAACTGCGAATGTCCTGCGGCCGAATCGCGTCTGTTGTAGGTAGAAGCCGGCGACCGCTGCGAGAACCAGCGCAATAATCACGAGTACGGGAATCCCGAGGATCGATCCGTTGCCAATGTTTTTCACAAGACTGCTCGGCACCCCGCGGATATCCATTCCGCCGGAGATGATCTCGGCGAAGCCCAGGGCCATGCCGAAAGAGCCCAGTGTGACGATGAGGGCGGGCACTCGAGTATATGCGATAATTATGCCATTAAATACCCCCCATAGCGCGCCTGAAAGGATACCGATCAGTGCGCCGACAAGAATGAGTGGCCAGCTCAGCGTGATACCTCCATATGTGGAGCTGTCTGAGCCAGATACGGCGAGCATGAACTTTCCAGAGATTATCGATGAGAAAACTAGGACTGAACCTACCGAGAGGTCGATCCCTTTGGTAATCAGTACGTAAGTTTGGGCAATCGATAGGACGATCAGCACTGATGCGTTCGCGGCTAGGGCCCGAATGTTGTACGCGCTGAAGAACTTATCGGTTTGCGTGATTGCGAAGAAGGTGACCAGCACGGCCAGTATGACGATGACCCAGAAAGTTGCTCGGGACAGCAGGCCGTCAAGCAGGCTGCGACGCGTTTTATCCCGATCGGAGACCGGGACATCGATTGATTCGATCATTAGTCTCCTCCTTCGCCAGCCGAAGCTCCCGGTCGCTGGCCGCTCGTCATCTGGTAGACGAGTGCCTCGACTGTCGCGTCGGCGGCTTGCAGGGATGCGACTTGCTCCCCGAAGCGCATCACCTGGATACGGTCGGCGATCTCGATCACCTCAGGCATGTTGTGGCTGATGAGGACGACTCCGATGCCCTGGTCCCGGACTCGTTTGATCAGGTCGTGAACGGCCTTCGTCTGTATGACTCCGAGAGCGGCAGTCGGTTCGTCGAGGAAGACGATCCGTTGTGCCCAGACCGCCGCCCGCGCAACGGCAATGCTCTGGCGCTGGCCGCCTGACAGATCTGATACGCGCTTGCCTGGCTGCAGGATGTCCAGGTTGAATGCAGCGAACTCTGCCCGCGCTCGTCTGTGCATGGCGCGGTGATCCAAGGTGCCAAATAGACGCATGAACCCGGTGCGCAGTAGCTCCCGGCCCAAGAAGAGATTCGCTTCTGGGCTGAGATCATCGGCGAGCGCCAGGTCCTGGTAAACCGTCTCGATGCCGGCTGCTCGTGCGGATTCCGGGCTGTCGAAGGTGACCGGTTCGCCGTCAACAAATATTTGCCCCGCGTCCGGGGCGATTGCGCCAGACAGCGTTTTGACGAGCGTGCTCTTGCCCGCGCCGTTATCGCCGATAAGCGCGACGATTTCGCCGAGATCTGCGGAGAAGTCAGCCCCACGTAACGCGGCGACATGTCCGTATCGT
>CALAGB010000281.1 GCA_937891245.1 uncultured Thermomicrobiales bacterium
GACCTCCGCAAGGCGTATGGCGATCGATTTCGAGTGATGCGCGTCGATTCGGGCACGCGCGCGATGGATGTCCTGCGCCAGATCAAGCTGTCGAACGAGATCGTCGCGCTGATGCTGGTCGATCAGCGGATGCCTGGTTTGAGCGGCGTCGATCTGCTGACCGATGCGCTTCCGATCTTTCCCGCTGCCAAACGCGCCTTGCTGACCGCCTACGCCGATACCGACGCGGCGATTAAGGCAATCAACGATATTCACCTCGACTATTATCTGATGAAGCCATGGGACCCGCCGGAAACGCACCTCTATCCGGTGCTCGACGACCTGCTGGACGACTGGCTGGCCGGATATCACCCGGAGTTCGATGGGGTCCGCATCATCGGTCATCGCTGGTCGTCGGAGTCGCACGAAGTTCGCAACTTCCTCGCACGGAACGAAGTCCCGTTTCGCTGGTTCAATGTCGAGACCGACCCGGAATCGGCGGAACTCCTGGAGCTGGCCAGCCCGAACGCGAAGTCGTTCCCGGTTGTCATCTTCCCGGACGGCTCCGTGCGGGAATGCCCCACCAATGAAGAGATCGCGGCGCAGCTCGGATTGCGCGGACACGCGGAAGTGCCGCTCTACGATCTGGCCATTGTCGGGGCCGGGCCGTCGGGTCTGGCGGCCGCCGTTTATGGTGCCTCCGAGGGGCTGAACACGATCATCCTGGAGCGGGAGGCGGCGGGCGGGCAGGCGGGCACCAGTTCGCGCATCGAGAATTACCTCGGCTTTCCGTCCGGCTTGAGCGGTGCCGATCTTGCGCGCCGGGCGCTGACACAGGCACGCCGTTTTGGCGCCGATCTCCTGCTGACGCAGACGACCTGCGGCCTCTCGGTTTTGGATGGTTCGCTCGGCCTCAAGCTCAGCGATGATTCCGAGGTGCGAGCGCACTCGGTCATTCTGGCGACCGGCGTCTCATACCGGCGTCTTGAAGCGCCCGGCATTGAGTCGCTGACCGGCCGAGGCGTCTACTATGGCGCCGCGGCGGTCGATGTTCGCTCACTCGACGGTGCGGACGTCTTCATCGTCGGCGGTGCGAATTCAGCCGGTCAGGCCGCGATCTTCTTCGCGGCTCGCGCGAAATCGGTCACGATGATCGTGCGCGGGACGACGCTCTCCGCGAGCATGTCGCACTACCTGCTGGAGCGGATCGAGCGCACCGAGAACATTCACGTCCTCTATCGGACGGCGGTTGACGAAGCGATCGGCGACGAGCATTTGGAGGCGCTGCGGCTCAAGAACGCGGATAGCGGCCAGAGCACCGAGGTGCCGGCCAGCGGGCTCTTCGTCTTCATCGGCGCGCTGCCGCATACCGACTGGCTCGACGGCACGGTCATGCGCGATGAACGCGGTTTCTTGCTCACCGGGCCGGATCTGCTGGCGGCTGGACGGCCAAAGACGTGGCATTTGGAGCGCGATCCGTTCCTGCTCGAGACGAGCGTACCGGGGGTCTTCGCCGCCGGTGACGTACGATACGGCTCCGGCAAGCGCGTCGCCACGGCGGTCGGCGAAGGCGCGACCGCCGTCATGTCGATCTGGCAATACCGCCAGAGCGTCGGTCTGTAGCGCGAAGCGTTCAAGAATTGTTGATTCCAAATCGAGGGAATTCCCTCTCCCTGTCATCCTGAGCCGCAGCGAAGAATCTCCTCCCGTGTCTCTGCCACATGGTTGCCGGGGCAAGTCAAGAGAGATCCTTCGGCTGCGGCTCAGGATGACACGGGTAGCTATGAGCGTGATGGCGAAGGCCGATTTGTGTCGAAGAACGCGTGAATGAGGATGGTGATGGCGGAGGAGCGGCACGAGCAGCAGAGTCCGAATGCCGAGCTGGTCGATCCGGTCAGTTTGGAGATCTTTCGCAGTGCGCTGACGGCGATTGCCGAAGAGATGGGAGCTGTGCTAACGCGCAGCGCCTATTCGCCAAACATCAAGGAGCGCCGCGATTTCTCCTGCGCGCTCTTCGATCGTCAGGGGCGGATGGTCGCCCAGGCCGCACACATTCCGGTCCACCTCGGCGCCATGCCCGATTCGGTGGCGACCGCGCTGAGCGAATTCGAGCGCTTCGCTCCAGGCGATGTCATCGCGCTGAACGATCCGTTCCGGGGCGGCACGCATCTGCCCGATATCACGCTTATTTCGCCGATCTTCGTCACCGACAACGGTGAGCAGCGGCTCGCCGGCTTCGCGGCGAACCGGGCGCATCATGCCGATGTCGGCGGCATTTCGGCCGGTTCGATGCCGGTGGCGACCGAGATCTACCAGGAAGGGATCATCATCCCGCCGATCAAACTGTGGGAGGCAGGCGAGCCGAACAAGGCAGCGCTGCGGCTGCTTCTGCGCAACGTTCGCACGCCGGACGAGCGGCGCGGTGACCTGGCGGCGCAGGTGGCCGCCAACCGGACCGCCGCCCGCCGCTTGCAGGAGATCGTCGAGCGCTCGGGATTGGCGACCGTCGAGACACATATCGAGGCGTTGATCGCCTACGCCGAGCGCATCACTCGCGCGACGCTCGCCGAGATTCCGGCCGGCATCTACGAGTTCACCGACTTTCTCGATGACGACGGATTCAGTGAGCAGCCGATCGCGATACACGTGACGGTGACGGTCGAGGATGGCACTCTGACGGTCGACTTCAACGGGAGCGCGCCGGAGGCGCAGGGAAGCATCAATGCGGTCGCCTCGGTCGCGAAATCGGCCGTCTACTATGTCGTGCGTTGCCTGATGCCGGAGGATGCGCCCGCCAATCATGGCACCTTCGCGCCCGTGACGATCATCGCGCCGGAAGGGACTGTCGTGAATGCCCGTGCGCCGCGGCCGGTGGCGGGCGGGAACGTCGAGACGTCGCAGCGCATTACCGATACGGTGCTCGGGGCGCTGGCGCTGGCGCTACCCGCTGTGATCCCGGCGGCCAGCCAGGGAACGATGAACAACGTGACCGCCGGTGGCCACGATCCGCGTTCCGGCCGGCCGTTTGCCTATTACGAGACGATGGGCGGCGGCATGGGCGCGCGACCGCATCTGGATGGGTTGTCGGGCGTCCATGTCCACATGAGCAACACGCTTAACACGCCGGTCGAAGCGTTCGAATTCGCCTACCCGATGCGCATCGTCGCGTACCGGCTGCGCGACGGATCCGGTGGCGCCGGTGAAGCGCGCGGCGGCGACGGCCTGGTGCGTGAGATCGGCTTCGAGGTGCCGACCGAGGTGACGCTGCTCACCGAACGCCGTCGTTTGGCTCCCTACGGTCTGCAGGGCGGCGAGCGGGGCCAATCGGGCGAAAATGTGCTGATCCGAGACGGCATCGAGCAGCAACTTCCCGGCAAAACACGCTTTACCGCACAACCAGGCGATCGGCTGGCGATCCGCTCGCCTGGCGGGGGCGGCTGGGGCAGCGTTCGCGCTCGCGAATCGGCCGAGGCGTAGATCGGGTTGGAGCGTGAGGCTGACATTCGCCTCGCGCGCCACGGGCTCATCAGCTGGTCGCCGGTAATGTCGCCTGGCTCACCGTTCAGGCGGCGCCCATCCCCTGACGTTTTCCGGTGATCGCACGGGTTGGGAGCCGGCCGTTTCGGTAACGGCCGCGCCATGAATTTCCCCGTCTGTTTGGTATCCTTCGCGGGGTACGGGTGGTGTTTGGTGATCGGTTCTGGGAGAACGTCGGTGCAGTATCGGGACCTTGACTTTGAATACGCGACCGACCTGGTCAAGCGCCAGGAAACGCTGCAAATCGACGCCCAGGAAGTAATTCATGAGCTTGAAATCGTTACCCGCCTCGGCGACGTCGGCCAGGTCTTTCAGATCGGTAGCCTCGTCTCCGGCCTGATGGTGTGGCGCGATATCGACTTCAGCATCGTCTGCCGCGATGCAACGCCGACCGAGATTTTCGAGGCGATGGCGCCCATCGTCGGTGATCGCCGGGTGCTCAACGTACATTACGAGAACGAGACGGGCGATCGTTCGCCGAGCGGGAGGCTCGAAGACGATCGACTTTATTTCGTCGTGCGGTACCGACCACCGGACGGCTCGATCTGGAAGATCGACTTTTCCTTCTGGTTCAGCGAAACCGGCCGTACCGAGATCATGCATCCGCACCAGCTGCGCGACCAGCTGACGGAAGAGACACGTCTCGCCATCCTCTGGCTCAAAGACATCTGGCAGCGCTCGCCGACCTACCCCGAAAAGGTTGGCGGCCCCGACATTTATGAAGCCGTCCTCAAGTACGGCGTCCGCTCTCCCCAACACCTGCGCGCACACCTGCAACAACGGGGCTTACCGGTCGATTAGCTTCACGTCGATTCATACTGCTGTCCGCCGGCATGGTACGAGACGCTGCCCGGCACTTTCTCGATCGCCGGTGATTGTGCGCTCCGCGAGTTGGGCTGACATTATTCACAGGTTAATCTGACTGAAATATATCCGAAACATGATTGAACCCTGGCAATGACAGGAGTAGCATAACGGCAGCGGTGGACGAATAGTTCTTCTATACCAAGTGGGAAGGAGTTTGGGCATGGACGCATCCCTGCGTCGTGCGCTTCTTGCGTCGCGGCCGGTTCGGTTCGCGTCGCGCCTCGGCGTTGCCGTCCTGTTCGGCGGTGGATTGACCCTCGGCGGCGGATTGTTCATGGTGCCGGCTGCCGGAGCCGTTCCTACCTGTGCGCCGGCAGGCACAACCGGCCTAACGGCACGTGTGATCGCTCGGAGCGGCGACGTTGTGAGCGGCACAGTTGACGCAACGGGTTGTGATATTGGCGTATATGCTGGGCCCGGGACGTGGAGTGTCACCGTACGCAACGCAACGGTGAGCAACGCGAATGATCACGGTATTCTCTTTCAGGATGTCTCGAACTCGATCATCGAAAACAGCACGATTTCGAATAACGGACTCGCGCGCCATGAGGCGATCGCCGAAGATAAGGGTGTGCAATTAGTCGGTACATCCAATGTCATGGTGCGGAACAACACCGTCAGCGGGAACCTGGCCGATGGCGGCATCGCGATCAACGATGACGGTCCGATCAATCCTGGTGCGCCGAATCCCGGATATCTCCACGCAGCCATCAAGAACACGATTCAGGGAAATCTGGTGACCGGCAACAGCGGCGGCTGTGGCATCGTGCTCTCCGCCTATAATTCCGGTGCCGGCGTCAATTCCAACTTGGTGGTCGGCAATCGGGTGATGAACAACCAGAGCGTGCCGGTCGTCGTCGCGGCCGATACGCCGAATACGACGGCGTCCGGGAACTCGATCCTGAGCAACGTCATCACGACTAATGACGGTCCGGGCGTCGTGATCCATAGCAATGCGCCGGGCGATGTTGTGACGCGCACGACGGTCTATGGCAACACGATCAGTGGTAATGCCTCGCTCGGTCCGCTGACCGATTTTGAAGATACCGGGATCGCGATTCGCGGCGAAGTGGAGCCGGTGACGCGGACGTTCATCGTGATGAACACCATCACGAATGAACACTTCGGGATCTTCAGCCATAACGCACGGTATTCGCTGAACCTCGAAGGTCGCATGAATCAGGCAACGATCCCCTTCCACGTGGAATAGGCGAGATTAACGCTCGCAGAGGCGGCGAGACGCAGAGCTCAATGAGAAAGAGCTCTGCGTCTCTGTGTACGATGCCCGACTGTGTCAGTCGCGCTTCAGCGGGACGTGCAGTCGTGGGCGGAGTTCGTACTCGTCCATCTCGACGGTCTGGACGACGAATTCGGCTTTGTCGGAGGTGGAGGCGGCGTTGACGTTGCCCTGCGCGTCCATGGCGACGATGTTCATGGCGCTTTCGCGCTCGGCAAACTTATCCGGGAAGTAGCTGAGGTCGGTCATCGCCTGGTGCAGCGCTTCGTTGAGCGACATGCCGCAGCGCATGAACGTGACGACGCTGTGGGCGGAGGCGGCGCGGATTGCCATCTCGCCGCGGCCGGTGCAGGCTGCCGCGCCGAAACGGTTGTCGGCGTAATTCCCGGCACCGATGATCGGCGAATCGCCAAGGCGGCCCGGCCACTTGAAGCCCCAGCCGCTCGTGGTGACGGCGCAGGCTATGTTCCCCTCAAGATCGCGGGCGATGACGTTGGTCGTGCCGAAGATCTCCTCGTGCAGTAGCTTTGTCCAGTCCTGCACGGCCTGAGAGTAGAGCTGATACTGATCTTCATACATATTGCCGCCCTGGGCACCCGGCTCCTTGATGCGCATACGCCAGGCTTCCTCGGCTTCGGGCGTGAGCATGTTCGATGTCGTGAAGCCGTGATGCTTGGCGAAGAGCTCGGCACCTTCGCCAACGATCATGACGTGCGGCGTTAACTCCATCACCTTGCGCGCGATATCGATCGGGTTGTGATAGTTCTTGATGGCGCCGACCGCGCCGGTGGCGAGCGTCTTGCCGTCCATGACGCTGGCGTCAAGCTCAACCTGGCCGAGAATGTTGGGGATACCGCCGGTGCCGACGCCTTGATCGGCCAGGTTATCTTCGACTTTGCGTGCCGCCGCGATCGCCGCGTCCATGGCGCTGCCACCGGCGCGAAGAATCTCAACGGCTGCCTGCATGCCGACGCGCGCATTGGCGGCGCCTACGACGATGCCTACGGTGCCCTCTGCCAAGGTCGTCCCCTTTCTCTCGGTCGAACTGTTCGGTTTGTACCGGCTTCCACGAGCGATTAGAACGCCCCGCATTGTAACGGACCGCGTGCGTCGCGTCTCTATTCATTGACTGGCTCGGCTAATTTTGCGGATGGCTCGCGCACGAAGCGCTCAATCGTCTGTCGGAACACCTCCGGTTGTTCTTCCTGAGGGATGTGTCCGCAATCGGGGATGACGACAAGTTCGGCGCGGGGTAGCTCGGCGGCGAGCCGCAGTGAGTGCAGGGTTGGGACGATCCGGTCGTCATCACCGGTGATGACCAGCGTTGGCTGTGTCAGTTCGTTCAGATGCGAGGACAGGTCGAGCGGGCGATTGGCGCGGGCCAGCGCCAGCATCGCGTCGTCCCAGCCACGCAGGTGGAACGGATCCCTGTACGCTGCTCGCGTTTCGGGCGTAATTCGAGTCGGATCATGCCAGGCCCGCCGCAGAATCGGACCTTCGAAGCGGGCCAGTGCATGCGTGACGAGCGGTACCAGCCATTGCACCGGCCGGTGTTTGAGCCACGGTTTGAGCCAGAGCGGTGGCGGCAAGTTGAGATAAATCGCCGGAGCGACGAGTACGAGCCCGGGGAAGCGGCTCGGTTGACGCAAAGCTGCCAGCGCCGCCACCGTGCCGCCGGCCGAATGTCCTACGAGGACGGCGCGCTCGATCCCCAGGCGATCCAGAAGCGCCACGAGCAAGTCGGCCTGTGCTTCGTGGTCGAAGGGATTCAGGCCGTGCCAGTCGTCGTGCGCGGCGCGCCTGGTCAGGCCGAAACCGGGGCGATCGATGGCGATGACAGTGCCGATCTCGGCCAGCCGGTCGAAGACGGCATGCCAGGTGAACGTGCTGGCCGCGAACCCGTGCAGCAGCAGCAAGACCGGTTCTCCCTGCCCGGCCATGCGCAGATGGAGGCGCAGCCCGTAGAGGTCGAGAAATGTGCTTTCCGGTGTGGCGAGTTGCTCGGGCACGAGGCGGTTGAAGGGCGAGGTCGCACGCAAGCGTGCGGCGACGGCCGCGAGCGCGGGGAGTGTGGCAAGCGTGATGATCGTTGCTTTGCTGCGCGGCCGCATCGGGCGCTACCGGAAGAGATCCCGATCGGGAGACATGACGAGCGTGGCGGCGCCGTCGTCGCTCGGCGTGTACGGGAAGCCGCGCACGATGGCGACCGGGCGCCTGTCGAGCTTCCCCATCACCATTTCGGCGGCCGATGCGATCTCGTCGACGATGGCGATGACGGTGGCTCGTAGCTCGTAGCCCTGATCGTCGAACTGTCCGCGGTAATCGATAAGCGGTTCGATGCCGGCCGCGCCGATGGCGATATTGATGATGCCGCGTCGCCAGGGGCGTCCAAACGAATCGGTAATGACGACGGCCAGGGCAAAGCCGAAGTGAGCTTCAAGTCCGGCGCGAATTTGGCGCGCCGATTCATCCGGATCGAACGGCAGCATCGAAACGGCCACTGTTCCGGCGACGTTCGAAGCGTCAACCCCGGCGTTGGCACAGATAAAGCCATGCCGCGTCTCCGCGATGAGCAGGCCGCGATCCATGCGGACAATCCGCGCTGCCTCGCGGAAGACGACCTCGACCTGACGCGGATCCTTCTCATGCTCGGTTGCCCAGCGTATGGCGAAGTCAGATGGCTCGATGTCGGCCAATTCGACGACGCGCCCCTCGGCCTTCGAGACAAGCTTGTGCGTCACGACGACGATATCGCCCGCTTCGAGCGTCAACCCGCTCTGCTCGAGTCCGGCGAGGATGAGCTGCACCGGCTCATCGTCCGCGGTCACCTCGGGAATGTGGTCTACACCAATGATTCGTACTTCGCCGACCATCGCGTCCTGCGCTCCTTGCCGGTACTTCGGTCCGCGCCAGTGAACGGTTCGCCTGGCACTCGATCGCTGACCAAGTCTACCGGACGCGGGCGCGCGGTTGACTAAAACCCGTTGGTGACAACGTTGTCGATCGACATCAGCATCGTCACACGCTGATCCTTGGCAAAACCGGCGTGCATCGACTCTGCTTTCTCCGGACCATGATAGCGCACGGCGAGGCGCATGATATCGGCCAGCCCTTGTTCGCGATCTTCATTCAATTCGACGGTGCCGGAGATCGCGACGAAGCGATATTCGTCCTCAACGCAGATCGAAACGCGCGCATCGCGGCGGAAATTGTAGGCCTTGGCCCGCCCTTCGGCGGTATTCATCATGATCTGGTCGCCCTGCAGCTCGTACCACATGACGGTCTGCTGAGGCGAACCATCGCGCTTGATCGTCGCGAGTACCGCGAACCGTTTCTCTTCCAGAAATGCGCGCACTTTATCGTTGAGCACGATGTTCCCTTTCCACCTGCGAGTTGACGAGTCGGAGATGACTCTTCCGCGTTATCTGCCCGCGCATGATAACAGGCCTGGAGCCCGCGGCATTCCTGGCTCCCTGAGGAGTTGCCCTCGATACGTATGGAGGGGCCCTTTGGCAAGCCAGAATCCCCATATACGCGGTGGCTCGGCCGGCGGGCGCATCAGCTGCTTGAACGAATCTCGATTCGGTCGATGCCAACGGACTGGACCACGTCGGTGACAACCAGGGGATAGCCGCTTCCGGCGCCATGTCGATTTCGTCACGGGCATTGACGTCACGTTTATGCTGATTACGATTAATGTGAATTACGAAAGGGGCAGGGTCTGTCATGCCTATCTTGCGAATCGAGCACCCAGTTCCCAACTTCGACCACTGGAAGACGGCCTTCGACAGCGATCCAGTTGGACGCAAGCGATTAGGCGTCCGCCGCTATCAGATCTTTCGCTCGATCGCTGATCCGAACTACGTCATGATCGACCTGGAGTTTGACACAAAGGACGAGGCTGAATCACTACTGAGCGCGATGCGCGCCGTTTGGAGTCGCGTGGAAGGATCGGTCATGTCCGATCCTCATGCGAGGGTCGTCGAGATGGTCGAATGCATCGAGCTTTGATGCCGGTTCTGGGGCCAGTGGAGCGGTAACGATCGCCGGTTCGCGAGGATTATTCGTCTCGTGCACGTCCCGTTCGTCCGTTGGCCGACGTATCTGAGCGGATCGGCCCTCAATGTGATGCCGAACGTCCTTCGATTACGTCCTGCGGCTGCTACACTGATGCTTCAGTTACGATTCAGCGTCTTCCCGGGGCCACGAGCAGGGTTTCATTGCCTGCGGAGGCTGTATGCGTGAGCGGCATGCGTATCCGCCATTTCTCAATCCACTTGGGCCAGCTTCCGGAGACCAGCCGGAGAGTCGCCCGCATCTCCCGATCGAACCGTTGACCCCGCTCTTCGGTCGCGAGGACGATCTGCGGAACGTACAGTCGCTGATTGCCGAGGATGGTGTGCGGCTGGTCACACTCACCGGGCCGCCTGGTGTGGGGAAGACCCGGCTGGCGTTCGCCCTGTATGCGGGTTGGGAGCGGCCGGCTGGAGAACGTGCTGCCTTCGTGCCGCTCAATGCCGTCTCGGATGCCTCGCTCGTACTGCCGACGATCGCCTATAGCCTGAGCGTGCCGCAAGAGGGCGGAGCGCCGCTCATCGAGCGTATCGCCGCCCTGCTCGGCGAGGATCCCGCCCTGCTGGCGCTTGATAACTTCGAGCAGGTGGTGACGGCTGCGTCGGACGTGCTCGAACTGCTCCGTCGCTGTTCCCGCTTGACCATCGTCGTCACGAGCCGCGCGGCGTTGCGCGTCCGTGGTGAATACGAATACCAGGTGGCGCCGCTCGCACTACCCGATGCCGAGCACCCGCGACCGCTGGCAGAGCTGGCGGCGAATCCGGCCGTCGCGCTGCTGGTCGATCGGGCGCGTGCCGGGCAGGCGGGAATCACACTCACGCAGGCGAATGCCGCGGCGCTGGCGGCGATCTGCGTTCAGCTGGAAGGGATGCCGTTGGCGATCGAGCTGGCCGCGGCCTGGCTCAAGCTCTTTCCACCGGATCGGCTGTACGAGCGGCTCACGCATGATCTCGAACTCCTGCGTGCCGGAGCGCGCGACCTGCCGGAGCGCCAGCGGACGCTCATGAACGCGATCTCGTGGAGCGACAACCTGCTCGACGAGGCGGAGCGTCAGCTGTTTCACACACTGGCGGTCTTCGGTGAGGGCTGGTCACTGAGCGCGGCTCAAGCGGTCTGCACGATCGATGACGAGCCGCTCGATGAGCGCGCGCTGCTCGACGGCCTCTCGTCCTTGCTCGATAAGAGCCTCATCCAACGCCATATCGATGGCTCGACCGAGCCGCGCTTTCGCATGCTGGCGATGATCCGCCATTATGCGGTGCGTCAGTTGGGCACGACCGAGCGGGCGGATGCCGTGCGGCAGCGCCATGCCGCGTACTACTTACGCCTCGTTGAAGAAGCTGAACCACACCTCTATGGAGCGGCACAGGCGGAGTGGCTGGAGCGTCTGGAAACTGAGTTGGGAAATCTCCGGGCGGCGCTTCGTTGGCTGATCGATCGGCGATGGAAGGCGGAGGCGCTCCGTTTCGCGGGTGGGTTGGAGAACTTCTGGCTCGTTCATGATCATCTGGATGAAGGGCGACGCTGGCTGGAAGAAGCCCTGTCGCTCGATGTTCAGATTGATCAGCGTGCCGAGGCGGAAGCGCGGCGCGCGCTCGCCAGCCTCATGCTCCGTATCGGCGATTACCTGCGCGCCGGCCTGCTCTACCGGACGATCCTTGCGTTTGCCCGGGAACAACGACACGATGCACTCGAACGGCAGACGTTAATCGATCTGGCAAGTGTCTATTTCATCAGTGGCTACCTCGACGAAGCGCGTGGGCACTTTCGGCAGGTCCTCGAACTCGCGCGTCAGGCCGGCGACTGGCGACTCGTAGCCCGCACACTCAACCAGCTGGGTGAGATCGCACGCTTTCGAGGAGACGATGCGCTGGCCGAGCAACGTTACCGGCAGAGCCTGACACTCTGGCAGCAGTTGGCGGAGCGCGAGCGAATCGCCATGGTGCTGCACAACCTGGCGCCGGTGGTCGCGCGACTTGGGGATCGGCGTCATGCCGCCGAGTTGTTTCGCCAGAGCCTCGTGATCTCACGCGAGCTTCGACACATGCATGGCGCGGCGCTCTGCCTGCTCGGTATTGCCGGCGTGGTCGAGGGCGATCGCGCGGCAGCGATCGACGCGGCGCGGCTCCTATCCGCTGCCGAGGCGTTACGCGCGACGATTGGGGTGCAATGGCAGCCGGTCGATCGCGCCGAATTCGAGCGAAGCCGTACCGCCGTGCTGGCGCGACTGGACGACGAAACGTTCGGCAGCGCCTGGAACGACGGAAAAGCGCTCTCGCTCGACGCGGCGGCGGAAATCGCGCTGAAGCTCCTCGGAACGATGCTGGCCGCCGGGGTAGTCGAACGGCGGCGGACGCGACCGACTCGGTTACCGGGCGGCTTGTCGCGGCGCGAATATCAAGTCGCGCAGCACGTCGCGCTCGGGCTTACCAATCGAGAGATCGCCAATCTCTTGTCGCTTTCCGAAAAGACGATCGAAATGCATGTGAGCCATAGCCTCGCGAAGTTGGATGTGCGCTCACGTGCACAGCTGGCGGCCTGGCTCGTCGGGCTGAGCGCGACGGACGAGCCTCCCGCCGATCCCGTCTCCGGCTGAAGTCGCATGGCCAAAATACAGGGTTAAATACCGTAGATTCCCCAATACACGCCCGCAGGCGTACCCCCTAAGCTGAATGGGACGGCGGAGCTCGCCGTATCAATCGTTTTCGTCTCGTCAGGTAGACAGGGGGACGCCATGTCGTTACGCACATCAGCCAGCGGTCCCGCTCTGGCCGACTCGACCGTACAGGAATTCGCGCAGTCGCTCCGTGGTCAACTCATTCGCCGGGGAGACGCGGAGTATGATGCGGCCAGGCGCGTCTATAACGCGATGATCGATCGCTATCCGCTGCTGATCGCTCGCTGCGCCAACGTCGCCGACGTCATCAGCTCGGTCAACTTCGCGCGCGAGAACAAGCTCTTGCTCGCCATCCGCAGCGGCGGTCACAACGGTCCCGGTCTTGGCGTGGTTGATGACGGCCTGGTGATCGACCTTTCGTTGATGAAGGGGATTCGAATCGATCCGGTCGCACGCACGGCGCGGGTCGAAACCGGCTGCACGCTCGGCGATGTCGATCACGCGACCCATGCGTTTGGCCTGGCGACGCCAAGCGGCATCATCTCGACCACCGGCGTCGGCGGCATCACGCTCGGCGGTGGTCTGGGAAACATCACCCGCACGGCTGGGCTGAGCATCGACAATATGCTCGAAGCTGATGTCGTACTGGCCGACGGCCGCTACGTGACCGCCAACGCCGAGAAGAACGCCGATCTCTTCTGGGCGCTGCGCGGTGGCGGCGGTAACTTCGGCGTCGTCACGTCGATCCTCTATCGCCTACACCCGATCGACACCGTCTATGCCGGACCGATGCTCTGGCCGATCGACCGGGCGGAAGAGGTGCTGCGCTGGTACCGCGACTTCATGCCGCACGCGCCGGAGAGTCTCAATGGCTTCTTCGCCTTCCTGACGGTGCCACCGGCCGCGCCGTTCCCTGAAGACTTGCAGGGGAAGATCATGTGCGGCGTCGTCTGGTGCTACGCCGGACCGATGGAGGGGGCGGAAGCGGCGTTGGCACCGGCACGGGAGCGCTTCGGCGGTCCGGCGCTCGACTGGGTCGGCCCGCTGCCGTTCCCCGCCTTGCAAAGCATGTTCGATGCGATCTACCCGCCGGGCGATCAGTGGTACTGGAAGGCCGACTTCGTTAAGGAGATCCCGGACGAGGCGATCACCCGTCACGTCGCCTTCGCCAAGACGATGCCGACCTGGAAATGCACCGTGCATCTCTATCCGATCGACGGCGCGGCCGGCCGCGTCGCCAAGGATGCGACCGCCTGGGCCTATCGCGATGCGAAGTGGAACGAGGTGATCGTCGGCGTCAGCAGCGAGCCGGCCGACGTTGACCGGATCACCAAGTGGGCGCGCGAGTACTGGGAAGCAATTCATCCCTACACCGCCGGTGGTGCTTACATCAATATGATGATGGAGGAGGGCGTCGACCGGATTAAGGCGACCTATGGCGAGAACTACGGTCGCCTGGCCGCCATCAAGGCGACCTACGATCCGGCCAATCTCTTCCGGGTGAACCAGAACATCGTGCCGCGTTAGCGGAGGCGGAGGGCGGCCACGCCGCCCTCACACACGAATGGGGCGGCATCGCAGGTTCCTGAGCTCTCGACCAGTTCTCGACGCTCCACGGAGCCCAGGAACCTCCGGTGCCGCCCCGGCATCAATCGAGGATACACGGGCAAGCATTTTTCGCGTTTGATTTACGTACTGGATTATTGGTTGAACGAAGAGGAGTGTTGCAATGTTTGGAACGGTTGCGCGTCTTCAACTCAAACCGGGCCATCAGCAAGCGCTGATGGATTTGCAGAACAACTGGGACGATACGCGTGATCCGGCAGCGGTCGGCGCCAAGGCGGTCTACGTCTTTCAGTCGGAGCGCGACGAGAACGAATGCACGCTCGTCGCCATCTTCCGCGATCGCGATGCCTACTTCGCGAACGCCAACGATCCGGAGCAGGATCGCTGGTACCGTCAGATGCGCGAGCACCTGACCGCAGACCCGGAATGGGTCGACGGCGAAGTCATCATGTCAGAGATGTTTTGACGCTCACGGCGTTCAGCTGTGTGTGTCGATAACGGATGTGTGTGTCGATAACGGAAATTACCGGGAGGTTCCGGGCACGTTTGGGCTATTCCCGCTCAGATCGACTTACGTCGTCGGGCTATCCGCGACATAGACGTACGGGTTGTAGCCTTGCGACCCCGGCGCATTCGGCGTGAGGGTATCGCGCGAGAGGAAGCGCCCGAGCGCCGGATCGAGATCGCGGGCCCGGAGATCGAGGAAGCCCGTCGTCGGATCAGTCAGTTCGCCGGTAAAGCCAAGCGGGAGCGAGGCGCCGGTCTGGTTGCGCACCGCCCCGAAGGCGTCGTAGTCCGTGCTGCCGGTCAGCGTACCGGAACCATCGGTCAGTCCACGAACGGAGCCGAGGGCATCGGTGAGGGCATAGCTCGTCGCCCCGCTACCGTTGATCGCCGCTTGCAATCCGGTGGCCGACAGATACGAATTGGTCCCGTCATCAACCGGGCTTGGCAGCCCACTCGAATCATCCCAGGGATAGCTTGTAGTGGCGCCACCAGTCGTCGCTGAGACGCGTTTGCCGTTGCCGTCGTAGACGTAGTCGGCTGTTATGCCGTTGACGGTGGCGCTGCTGAGCTGGTTATTCCAATCCCAAGCGAAGGTGTCGCTGCCGCGGGCGGTCAAGTTGCCGTTGGCATCGTAGCGATACGTTGTGTCGTCGAGGTCGGTGAGTTGATCCGCATCGTCGTAGGTCGCGGTGCTCGTCGTGCCGTTGACCGTCTGGGTCAGGCGATTGCCGTTGGCATCATACGAGTAGGTGAGGATGTCGCCATTGGCGTAATCGACCTCGGTGAGCCGGTTGAGCAGACCGAAGGTGTACGACTCGGTGCCGGCGGCAGTGAGAACCGAGATCCGATCCCCGGCATCGTCGTAGGCGTAGCTGAAGCTTTCGAGCGTGCTGCTGAAATCGTGATGGGTGATGGTGCTGATCTGACCGGCGGCATCGTAGGTCGTATCGGTTGATACACCGTTGGGGCGGGTGATGCTGGTTTGTTGGCCGGCGGCATCGTAGCCGAACGTTATCTGCTGGCTCCGCCAATCGGTCAGACTCGTCAGATCGCCACTGGCGTCGTAGCCGTAACTCACCGTGCGGCTGCCGGGCAACGTCATGCTGGTTTGTTGCCCGGCCGCATCGTAGCCGTAGCCGATGGTCCCTTCGGGGCTGGCGACCTGGGTCGTTTGCGAGGCGGCGTTGTAGGTCCAGCTGGTGGTGCCGGTGGCGTCGGTCATGGAGGTCTGGCGATTGAGCGCGTCGAAGCCGTAGCTGATCGAGCCACCCGGATAGGTGATGCCCGTCAGGTTCCCGGCCGCATCGTAGCTGTAGCCGACTGAGGTCGTGTTCGGATCGACGGTGGAGGTGAGCTGGCCGGTGAGATCGTAGGTGTTCGTGGTCGTGCGGCTGAGCGGGTCGGTGGTGGAAACGCGTCGTCCGGCGTCGTCGTAGCTGTAGCTGGTGACGAGGTTGAGCGGATCGGTGACCGACGTCAGCAGACCACGCAGGTTATAGGCGTAGCTCGTCGTGTGGTTGAGCGGATCCGTGATGCCGGTCAGTTGGCCCGCATCGTCGAAGGTGTAGCTGGTGGCGTGGCTGAGCGGATCGGTCACGGAAACGAGCCGGTTGACCGCGTCGAAGCCGTAGGTCGTGGTATGGCTGAGGGGATCGGTGACGCTCGTGCGATTGCCGGCATCGTCATAGCTGTAGCTGGGGGTGTGACTCAGGGCGTCGGTGATCGAGGTCAGGCGCCCAGCATCGTCATAGCCGTAAGTCGTTGTTTGGTTGAACGGATCGCTGGCCGATGTTTGGCGGCTCAGTTCATCGTAGGTGTACGTTGTCGTGTGCAGCAGCGGGTCGGTTACCGTGAGCCGGTTGCCATCAGCGTCGTAGGTGAAGGTGTAGACGCCGGTATTCGGCAACGTCAGGCTCGTCAGGTGGCCGGCATCATCGTAGCCGTAGGTCGTCACTCGCCCGAGCGGATCGGTTTGCGAGGCGAGCTGCCCGGCCGTGTCGTAGGTGTAACTGGTCGTCTGATTGAGCGGATCGGTGACGGACGTCAGTCGATTGCTCGCGTCGTAGCCGTAGCTGGTGGTGTGGCCGAGTGGATCGGTGACCGAGGTCATGTTGCGGTTGTCGTCGTACGTGTAGATCGTGATCGTGCCG
>CALAGB010000282.1 GCA_937891245.1 uncultured Thermomicrobiales bacterium
CGGACAATGGCATCACGTCATTCGCCGAGCTGCCGCACGCCGCGAGCAGGGCGGCGATGGCCGGAGCACTGAGTCCGAGCGCGACCGCGCGTTTGAGTACCGAATGGCGGCTGAGCGCGCCACGCATCGCGGCACTCATCAATGCATCATATCGGCGCGTAGAATTTACAGATCTCCTTTTAACGCAGGAACATACGCCGATCGCGAAGAGCGTTCGTTGCGTCTGGACCACAGGAGACCGTTTCTCGTCTGCCGACGTCGTTGTCGTACTCTTCGCACCGCTCGTCGTTTTTCGGGCATACCGCATACCAGCATGGTGAGCGGACTGCCTCTGACTTGACGCAGGTGTTCCATGATAGAACGTGATCAACCGGGGAGACCCGAACGGGAGCGGAAAAAGCCAGATAAAGAAAAGCGCCCGCCGAATCCTGGCGGGCGCTAACGCACAGGGGATACTACGCAGTCGCGGCTTCGGCCGGTTCCGGTCCGGTCGCCACCGGCAGATGAGCGGCGTTCCAGGCGCCCATCCCGCCTTCAACGTTGTAGACCATCTCGAAGCCAAGCGCTTGCAGAATACTGGCGGCAATCATGCTGCGCGTGCCACCGGCGCAAATCAACGCATATGGCTCCGACGAACTAAGCGATTTGGCCGCGTCACGCAGCTTGTGGAACGGAACCCCAGCGGCACCGGCGATATGCCCCTCGGCCCATTCGTTCGTCTCGCGCACATCGATCACCCGCAGCGCTGGATCGCTCGCCAGCTTTTGGTCCAATTGCTGAACCGAGATACCGGTAGTCTTCGCACCCGAAGCCGAACCGATTACAAAGCCAGCGATAGCGGTGAACCCGATGACCGACAGCGCTTCAACGGCCCGGGTCGCTTCGGCCTCGGAGCCAGTAATGAGCAAGAGCCGTGCGCCGGGCGGGAAGACAAGGCCGACGCGATTCTGGAACTGACCGCCTTCGATATGCACATTGATCGCGCCTGGCAGATGCCCCGCACCAAAGGCGGCTGGTTCACGGACATCGAGAAGTTGCGTGCCGGACGACTGTTCCGCGAACAGCTGCTCCGGCGTTAGCGGCTTCGCTTCAGCGGTGGCCGGCATCTCGTCCGACATATTCAGCTTCACGATGCGCGCCATATTCGGTGGGCGCTCCGGCAGGCTTTCATTCATATAGCGCACGAACTCGGCTTCGTCGCTGATGGTCAGCGCGGGATTGAACATCCGCTCAAACCCGATCGTCGTGCCGGTCATGCGGTTGTTCACGCGGCCGCAGAGCGAACCGGCGACATGCCCCGGATAGACCATCGTGCCGGCCGGCAACGTCATAAGCTTTTCGTGGAGGCTCTGGAAGAGAGCCGTCGCTCCGTCTTTGCCGTCGACCGCCAGATCGGGGCGCGCGACGTCGCCGATCGAGAGCGAATCGCCGGTCAGGACGAGCCACGGATCGTCGCCGCGCGTCGAGTCGATCGCCGCGATGGCGATATGCTCCGGCCGGTGACCGGGCGTGTGCAGCACGCGCAGTCGAACCTCACCGAGCGTCATCTCTTGCCCGTCAACCAACCGCAAATGCGGGTATTCGGCGTTCGCATCCCTATGAACGGCGATCTCGGCGCCGGTCAATTCCGCCAGGCGCGCGTGACCGGAGATATGGTCGGCGTGGTTGTGCGTTTCGATGATATAGCGAATGCGCAGCCCCTCATGCGTGGCGATGGCGAGGAGTTCATCTACCATGTCTATGCGGGGATCGATGACGGCGGCTTCACCGGCATCCGTCGAGCCGACGATATACGCGGCACAACCGATATCGTGACGAACGATCTGTTCGAAATACACGCTCCCTCTCCTCACCGTGCGGGGCTGCCTGCCGTCACCTTTCCATTACACCTTCAAGTATACGCATAATGTCATGACAACGGAAGCGGACGGCATGGGGAGTGCCTGGCTATTGCTCGCGGCGGCGCGGACGACGGAATGGTGTTCAGGTGTGTGCTTCTGTAGGAGCCAATTCGACCGCGATCAGCAGAAAGGGGCAACCGTTTCCGGTTGCCCCGGGTCGAGGAGGGGGAGGGTTTAGGCGTCGCCCTTGGTGGCTTCGGCCTGATCGGCGGCTACAGTCAGGGGCACGCCGTCATCCGAAACACTGCTGATCCATTCGGACGGGATATCAATATCGTGGTGGAAGAGAAAACCGGCCTTGACGATGAAGCTGGTGATGTCACCATCCTTGGTGTAGGTCACTTTTTCGACCGTGCCGAGCTTCTTGCCGTCGCTGCCAACGACATCGCTGCCGGAATCGAGTCGCGTGGCATTTTCCGGCAGGTTTGATTCAACCTCAACGTCGGGCGGCGCCAGCGGCGCGTTGCTGAAGAATGGCGTATCGTCGCGATAGCCCAGCGAATCGGTCGCGGGATAGAAGTAATAGGGCGTCTGGCCGGTGCCGGTCGCCCAGGTCACCGGCATTGGGCCGACTTCGTCCGGCGACATCGTGCGGAATTCGCGCTCGACGAACTCCTGCTGCTTCTTGACCTCGGCGGCGCTGATATTGAGCAGCAGATTACCGTCGGCATCACGCTTATCGACCATTCCGATCGGGATGATCCGATCCGTGGTCAGGAGAACACCGGAGCGACAGATAATACTCTGCACTTCGCGGGTGTTGTAATCGAGCACCAGGCTATCGACTTTTCCGACATGTTCGCCATCGCTACTGACAATCTTCGTGCCGAGTTCGATGCTGGTATCCCCCGCCATACCGGCGTGCGGGGCCGCGTTGGTGTCTGGATTCTCATGCATACTCATACTTGTACTCCCTCGCCAGGATGGGACCGGCGGTTGCTCGCGCTCCCGGCGTGAGCGACCTGGTGCCGGCCGCGATAGTGGTTGCAATGCAACTCCGGTGCCACGCAGTCCCCAAAACGCTCCGCCTTGACGGGCTCGTATACTTCAAATGCCTACGGAGGGGCGCGTTATGAACGACGAATCACGCATGCTCAGCCGCCTGACCGATGCCGGTTTCCGAATCACGACCCCACGTCGCGATGTGATCGAGGCCGTTTGCCGGCAATCGGCGCCCTTTTCCGCCGATGACTTGCACGAAGAACTGCGTACCGGTCGATCCAGCGTCGGGCGCGCCACCGTCTTTCGCACGCTCGACGTGTTGGTTGGTCTCCATCTCCTCGACCGGGTACACCGCCCTGACGGCTCGCACTGTTACGTCACCGCCAGCCCCGGCCACCGGCACCACCTCATCTGCTCCGAATGCGGCACCGTCATCGAGTTCCACGACTGCAACGTCGATGATCTGGTCGCCAGTCTGAGCAGCCGCACGCACTTTCGCATCGAAAGCCACTGGCTCGAACTTTACGGCACCTGCGAACAGTGCCAGGCGCAAACGAGCTAGACGCACCGCATCACCTGCGACATCGCTCTTTGGCAACGATTCAAGCGCAAGAATCGGATAGGGATGTCTCCGCAGTTATCCGATCATAGAAGCACAGCCAACCGAGGCTGCGTTTGCTTCGTTATGAACGGATCGAGAGAGATATGCCAAGAGTCTATTACAGCACCGTCATCGACCAATCAGCAGGCCATCTCTGGCAGATCATTCGCGACTTCGGTCACTACGAATGGGCGCCGGGCGTCTCGGAATCGATGATGGAAGGCGGGGAGGCGGGCGATGCGGTCGGCGGCGTCCGCAGCTTCGCGTATGGTGGCGAGCGCATGCGCCAGCGGCTGCTCGCGCTCTCCGACCTCGATCGTTGTTACACGTTCGAACTCTGCGACCCGAGTCCGATGCGCAACTACCAATCAACGCTCCAGGTGACGCCGGTCGTTGCCGGTGACCGGGCCTTCGTCGAATGGTGGGCGACGTTTGACTGCGCCGAAGATGAAGAGACGCAATGGACGACGTGGCTCTTGCAAGATGGCTTCCCCGTGTGGCTCAGCGGACTCACGGCGATGTCTATGAGCGGCGCTGCGCACGCAGGCTGACCGTCCATCACTTCAGTCCTTTGAACTTTTCACCCGGACGAAACCATGGTTGACGTAACGAACGCGTGCTGGTTGCCAGATCACCAGCACGCGTTCAACCGGCAATTTTTTGGCCGAATCGGTCCGGTCGGTTTGCTGCATCTCCTATTCCGTGCATACATATGGGTCTTCCCATCGACATACTGCTGTGCTAGCGTGACGGCGCAAGCGCGTCTCGATTAACGATGTGCTGGATGAAATGCAGGGAACCTGCGCGGTCTACGACGGTCCCCGTCGCGAGGGGGTTGATGCGGCTGCCCGGCGGCCGAAGAAGAGGTTGCGATTGATGAATATCCGCGCTCACATGCACGCCGCATGCCGTGTGCTCTGGACGATCATCTGTTTCTCGCTGCTACTAACCGCGATCGCTCCAGCGCAAGCAGCTCTCCAGTGGAAGTTCTCGACATTCGACGATGATGTATCAAGCGGATACTGTTCGTCATTGGCGCTCGATAGCCAGGGAACGCCTCACATCGCGTACGAGGCCGGCACCAACGCTGATCTTCGCTACGCGGTACGAGACGGGGCTGGATGGAATGTGGAAACGATCGAAAGCAGCGTCGGCTCAGGTGCCTGCTCCGTCTCGTTGGCGCTGGATGGCAACGATCAACCGCATATCAGCTATTACGATGTCCATAATGGTCAGTTGATCTACTCGGTCCGATCCGGTGTCAGCTGGAACAGCGAAATCGTGGATAGCAGCGGAAATGTCGGCCATGGCGCCTCACTCGCGCTCGACGCTGCCGGCCATCCGCATATCGCCTACCTGGATGGCATGAATGAAGATCTGAAGTATGCGACCAATGACGGATCAGGCTGGAAGAGCCAAGTAGTCGACTCTGATGGCGTCGTCGGCTGGTTTTCTTCGATCGCGCTCGACGGTAACGGCCAACCGCACATCGCCTATTACGATTTCGACAACAAGCGCGTGCGCTACGCGGTATTGGCGGGCGATCACTGGGATTTTCAGACCGTCGACACCAACATCGGCCCAGATCCGTATATTTCGCTGGCGCTGGATGCCAATAACGTTCCCCACATCAGCTACGGCGACGAGAATACGACCGACGTGAGATACGCGACGTTGGTTACCGACAGCTGGGTTGTTGAGACGATTGCCACTGGTTCCTCGGTCGCGATGACGTCGATCGCGGTGGACTCTGCGGGTTCTCCGCATATTAGCTATTTTGGAAAGACTAGAGAACTGATGTACGCGGTGAAGGACGAGACGGGATGGGATATTCAAATCGTTGCAACTGGCAACAATGAGCTGTCATCACTGGTTCTCGACAGTGGCGGCCTGGCGCACATCAGCTACCTTGATTACGCCAACGTGCGGTTCGTCTACACCGAGCAGACGGACGACTCGACACCGCCGGTGACGACCGCCAGCGCCTCGTCTCCCGGCAATACGCCCTATACCTTCGGAGACTGGACCAACCAGCCCATTAGCGTGACGCTCAGCGCCACCGACGACGGCTCCGGCGTTGCCAGCACGTACTACACACTCGATGGCGGCGACCAGCAAACCTATAGCGAACCGTTCACGATCAACGACGAAGGCACGCACACCCTCAGCTTCTGGAGCGTCGACAACGTGAGCCATGTTGAAACCGCCCAGGAGAAGAGCGTCAACATCGATCTCACCCCGCCAACGATCACGATCGCCGGTAATCAGGGGAGCTACACCGTCGATCAGACGATCGATATCACCTGCACGGCCGGCGACCAGGCGGATCTCTCCGGCCTGGCATCGTCGGATTGCCGGGAGATCAGCGGTGCGGCCACCGACTTCAGTGCCGGCACGAACACATTCACATTCACGGCCACCGACAACGCCAGCAACGTGACGACCGTGCCCGTCACGTTCACCATCGCGGTCACGCCGGACAGCTTGTGTACTCTGACCAAGCACTACGTGGCAAATTCGCGTGCGGCGCACCAGCTTTGCGCCCCGCTCGGCATGGTGCGGCTGGCCGGGCAGATGCACAACCCACGCCTGAAGGCATCCGCCATCAACACGTACACCATGCTGGTGAGCACGCAGCGCGGTCGTACCCTGTCTCCGTCGGAAGCCGATACCCTCATCCGGCTGGCGCGGGCGCTGTAAGGCGCGGAGCGGCCGCGGGTGAGGGCCGCTGCTTCGGCCCGCGGACTTCATCGACCGTGAGCCAGCAGCCGAGTAGTTTGTGGTCGCGGTACGAGCGCCATTTCTTGATGGTCCGAAAGCCGTCGCTGATGCAGTGCCGGGCGCGCGTCGCGTGCATCGTGCAGTAAGTGGTTCCTCATCAGGAAAACACACCCCCGCAATGGCTCGACCCGGCGCGAACGTTCGTATACTATTGCGCACGTTCGTGCAGTCCTATACGGTATGCAACTTGGATTGACAGCATCAAGTGCGGATGGTTCCGCCGGGCCCGATCTCAGCGTGAGTGCGGCTATTTCGGAGGGTGTTCATGCATTTGCACGGGACTCGCGCGCGGTTAGCGGTGACCGCGCTCTTTCTGCTTGGGCTCATGATGGCCGTTCTGCCGGAGGCGAGTGCGCGCCCCTACTGGACTCGCTCGTTCTTCACCTATTCCTTCCCAACCGCACAGATGGCGATGGCGACGGATAGCACCGGCAGCCCGGTTATCGGCTATTTCTATCGCTATACCAACCCGAATGCCGACGGCTTGCCGAAGATCTCCTATACGCAATTCACAGGACCGGCAGCGGCAAACAATATTTTCTATTCACACTCCGGCGACAGCGACAATGCGGGCGGCGTCGCGCTCGCGATTGATCACGACGATCGGCCACGGATGGTCTTCCACGAAGAACCATCGGGGGAGCTTACCTATCTCTATCCGGTTCCGTTGACATCGAATTTCTCGGGGTCTGGTATCAACGGCATTAATCCCTCATTGGCGCTTGATGCCAGCGATGTTGCCTGGGTCAGCTTCTACGATCAGGACACGGGCAACCTCGACTACGCCTCCATTGGCGGTGATCACGTCTGGCACACAACGACGATCGCCAGTTCCATCGACCCGACCTGGAGTTCGTTGGCACTCGATTCGTCCGGAGCGCCGCACATCACCTATTACGACAGCAACGATCATGAACTGAAATACGTTTCGCCGACTGTTCCACAGACCTTGGTGGTTGACGACTCGGTCGGAGCCGGCGTGTACTCCGTCCTTTGGTTCGACTCAAATGACGTTCCGTACATTCTCTACTGGG
>CALAGB010000283.1 GCA_937891245.1 uncultured Thermomicrobiales bacterium
TGAGATGACAGCCCGGAGCACCCGAACTCAACTCCCAGGTCACCAGCGCGGACGGGTTCAGGTCGTGCCAGAACGTATGCTGAAAGAGATGCGGCGGCTCGACCCGTTCGACGCGGTCAACCACCGTCATTCCTTCGCCGTGGTGAGTCACAAATTGCCCGCCTGGACGCAGATCAATGACCGGTCGATTGCCCGTCCAGGCTGCGATCTCATCGGGGTCGGTGATCGCCTGCCAGACACGCTCGATCGGATCAGGAAGATCGCGTTCGTAGCGAAAGATAGAGGTGCCGTCTTGCTTCTCGATGGTGCCGTCGGACATCCGTCCTCCTTCACTCGCAACCAGGCGGTACGTGGTGCTCAAGCAAATAGCCGCCCCGCCTGAGCGGAGCGGCTATTCAATCGGTGGAGATGGGGGGAATCGAACCCCCGTCCAGAATGTTCAGCGGAAGATATCCTACAAGCTTAGCCGACACTTTGTAACCGCGTCAGACCCCTGCCGGCTGGGTTCTAAGTTGGTTTACCGGATTCCCTTTGACCCGCCTATCCGGTGTTCCGCGGGCCGCACTCCGACTTTGTGTCGCCTGGTCCGAACCCGTCAGAGTGAGGTCCGGGCAGACGTCGCTACTCTAAATTAGGCAGCGAGTGCAAGTTGTGGTTTGCCATTTATTGGCTTGCCCCTTTTATACGAGTCCCGGGGCGACCTCGGCTTGCAATCTTCGCACCTACCACCCTGTCGAAACCAGGCATCCCCAGTTTGGTGCGGTGCAACCCTTAGTCTACCAGATTTGCCTAGATTTCGCAACCTGTTTAGCTGCGTTCGCGCAGTTCACGTTCGATGTTGCGTTTGGCATCGCGCTCGGCCAGGGCGGCCCGTTTGTCGTACAACTTCTTGCCCTTGGCAAGCGCGATATCGACCTTCGCTCGCCCCTTGCGCAACACCATGCGCACCGGCACGAGGGTATAGCCGCTCGCCTCGACCTTGCTCCGCAAATAGTCGAGTTCGCGATGGTGAATCAGCAGCTTCCGTGGCCGATCCGGTTCGTGATTGAAATACTCACTCGTGTGCTCGTAGGGCGAGATGTGCGCGCCGACTAACCAGAGTTCGCCATTTTCGATGCGCGCGTACGCGTCGCGCAAGGTCACCCGCCCCTGGCGAATCGACTTGATCTCGGATCCGTGGAGCACCACGCCCGCTTCGATCTCTTCTTCAACGAAATAGTCATGATACGCCTTGCGATTGGTGGTGACGACCTTTTCACCGCCCGTTCTCGCCGGCGCCTGGAGCTTAGCCATAGCAGCCAAGTCTACCGGTGACGACCACGCCGCGACAAGCGTTCGCGGCTAGCGAATGAGCTAATTCAGATCCTATAATGCCGCCATGAGTCAGAGCTTCTACGACGCGATGGCCCCCTGGTACGACCTTGAATTTGACGAATTTGATGCCGATGTCGATCTCTATCGCGGCTATGCCGAGATCGTCGGCTCGCCCATCCTCGAACTCGGCTGCGGCACCGGTCGACTTCTCGTACCGTTGGTCGAGGCCGGCTATCAGGTTACCGGCATCGACAGCTCTCCGGAAATGCTGACCAATGCACGCCGACGCCTCGAACGCACGGGTTGTGACGGCGTCGATCTGCGGCAACTCGATATGCGAGCGCTTGGTGTGTTTCCATCGAGTCATTTCCAGATGGTCTTCTGTGCCGTCAACTCCTTCCTGCATCTCGAAACGCCCGATGATCAGTTGCTGACGCTCGGCGGTGTGCGAAACATCCTCAAGCCAAGCGGCATCTTCGTCGTCGATCTCTTCCACCCGACACCGTCCACACTGCTTGAGATGGACGACCGGCTGCAGCATGACGGTAGCTGGGCGCTGCCGGACGGTTCGCGGATCGATCGTTTTTCCCAACGTCACCTGTCAGCGGCGCAACAGTTGATCGACACGACCCTCTTCTTCGACCGCACCTCGCCGGACGGCATGGTGCAACGTTCCGCCGGCAGCTATCGGACGCGCTACATCCATCACTTCGAAATGCTTGCCCTGCTTGAAGCGGCCGGACTCGAACTCGAAGGCGTCTACGGTTCATACGAGCTCGAACCGCTCGACGACCAATCGTCGAACATGATCTTTGTCTGCCACGCCCGGTGAACCGACAACGCTTTGCTATACTCGCCTCGATTCGGCCCGGCGACAGATGACGGAAGGGATAACTTCGCGGTGATCCATGGAGTCGAGATCAAACGCCTGACGACACACGCCGACGAACGCGGCGCGCTCACTGAACTCATCCGCAACGACGATCCGTTCTTCGAAGGCTTCGGCCAATGCTACGTGTCGGTCAGCTACCCCGGCGTCATTCGCGGCTGGCACCACCACAAGAAGCAGACCGACTACTTCACGTGCGTGCGCGGCATGATCAAGGTACCGCTCTACGACATGCGCGACGATTCGCCGACAAAGGGCGAACTGAACGTCTTCTTCATCGGCGATGACAACCGCATCGTCGTCAAGATTCCGATCGGTGTGCTTCACGGCTTCAAGAATATCGGCGTCGAGCCGTGTTATCTGATCAATTTCCCCACCAAGCCGTACGATCCGGCCGATCCCGACGAGTACCGCATCCCCTACGATTCGCCCGACATTCCCTACAACTGGGACCTCGAGTTCCATTGATGCCGGCCGTCGTCCGATGACCGAGGCAAATCGTTCCTATCCGGACCAGATCAGGATCGAGCCGGTTGCAGCGCCGGTGAATGCCGACGTTCTGTTGCCCGGCTCCAAGAGCTACACCAACCGCGCGCTCATCCTGGCAGCGCTGGCCCGCGGCCGTTCGACGATCAATGCGGCGCTCTTCAGCGATGACACGCACTACATGGCCGATTCCTTGCGCCGGCTCGGGATTCCGGTGGGCGAAGACGTTGCCGCCAAGCGCTTCATCGTCGACGGTGCCGGAGGCACGATTCCATCCAGCTCGGCGGAGCTATACGTCGGCAACTCCGGCACGACGGCGCGCTTCATCACGGCACTCGTCGCGCTCGGTCACGGCGAATACGTGATCGACGGCATCGAACGCATGCGGCAGCGTCCGATCGCACCGCTGCTCGATGCGCTGAGGCAGCTGCACGTCGACGCGGTCGCGCTGAACGACGATGGTTGCCCGCCGCTCCGTGTGACGTCAACCGGGCTCGCAGGCGGCTCGGCGCAACTCGCGGGCGACACCAGCAGTCAGTATTTCAGCGCGTTACTGATGGTCGGCGGGGTCCTACAGGACGGACTCCAGATCGAGGTCGACGGCGATCTCGTCTCGAAGCCGTACATCGATATGACGGCTGCCACGATGCGCATCTTCGGCGTCGAGATGCAGAACGACAACTACCGGCGCTTCATCGTCCCGGGCGGCCAGGCTTATGACGCCATTGACTACCAGGTCGAACCGGATGCCTCCGCTGCGTCCTACTTTTTTGCGCTGTCAGCCGCGACAGGCGGTCGGGTACGCGTCCTCAATCTCGGCGTGTACTCCGGCCAGGGAGACGCCCATTTCGTCGACGTTCTCGAACAGATGGGCTGCACGGTCATCCGTGAGAACAACGCGCTCGAAGTACATGGGCCGGCGAAGCTGCACGGCGTCGATGTCGACATGAACGCGATTTCGGATACCGTTCAGACGCTGGCGGCCATCGCGCCGCTGGCGGACGCACCGGTGACGATTCGCAATGTCGCTCACATTCGGTATAAAGAGACCGACCGCATCAGCGCCGTCGTCACGGAGTTACGCCGCCTCGGCGTCGACGTTAGCGAACGCGAAGACGGTCTAACGATCCATCCCGCGACGATCAAACCGGCAACGATCGAGACCTATGATGACCACCGCATGGCCATGAGCTTCGCCATCCTCGGCTGCGCCGCGCCCGGCATCACCATCAGCGATCCCGGCTGCGTCGCCAAGACCTTCCCCGACTTCTTCGACGTGCTCGCGCGAACGGTCATCTCGTAGCGGCTCACCAGCGTCTGCCGACGCACATCCAATACGACCCAACGTCGTCCGACTACGTCGCAGTGAAAAATCCCCTCTCAGTCCCCCAAACATGATGCTCAGGGGATCGCCGAGGAGATCTTTCGCTGCGACGCTGTATGACGGGAAATGGGCGTCTTAAATCTGCGCTGCGCGATTCAGCAGGTAGAGGTCGGCCAGGACAAGCGACATCATCGCCTCGGCCACCGGCACGGCCCGCGGGCAGATCGAGGGATCGTGGCGCCCTTCGACCAGGATCGTCCGATCGTTCCCCTCCAGGTCGACGGTCTGCTGCTCCTGCGACACTGATGATGTCGGCTTGACCACGATCCGGGCAACGATCTGTTCACCGCTCGAAATGCCGCCGAGCATCCCACCGGCATTGTTCGAAATCGCGCGAACGCGGCCGTTGTCCATGTAAAAGCCATCGTTGTGATCTTTGCCGCGCATCGTCGCCGCTTCGAAGCCCATGCCGATCTCGACCCCTTTGACCGCCGGAATGCTCAGCATCGCGTGACCGATCAGTGCGTCGAGCTTGTCCATCGTCGGTTCACCCCAGCCCGGCGGGACGTTCTCAGCCCGGATTTCGATGATGCCACCAATGCTGTCGTTGTCCTCTTTCGCCGCCAGAACCGCGTCGACCATTACCTGTGCGGCGACCGGATC
>CALAGB010000284.1 GCA_937891245.1 uncultured Thermomicrobiales bacterium
CCAGGGCAGCTTCGCCGGGTCTCGCTCCGCAAAGACTTTAATCTCCTGGTCATCCACCCGAATGGCGTCGTCCGACGACTCGACGTCCGCTTCGTAAATCCCGTAGGTTGAGTCGTATTTGAGCAAATGACCCAGTGTATGCGGGTCCATCAAGTCGTTTACCGCGACGACCTCGAGTTCGTCTTCGAACTCGCCGGAAATCGCCTTGAATACCTGACGCCCGATTCTCCCAAAGCCGTTTATTCCGATCCGAACCGCCATCGAGAACCCTCCCTATTGATGCGTTTGCTGCCGCGAGACGGCAACCTTGCCGTTCGCGCCGATCGCGTCCACCGTCGGCTCAATTGAATAGTTCCCATTTCGCCCGTTACTGCCATTGCTACTCATGGCAATACCACCACGACCCGGCGTCCGCTCGCGATTCAGGGAAGCGAGCTTGAGGAGTTCATTGGCAAGTTTGGCGGGGTCGTGCCGCAACGGGAAATCGGGATTAACAACGTCACGCAAAACGACCGTGGCACCGTCACCGATCTCATCGATACCATCAAGACCGACCGCGCTCACGGACCACTCCGGCTTGATCTTGGTTGCCGCCGGATCAAAATTGCTATTTACCAGGACGTAATCAAGGATGCGGCCTCCGACGTGTTCTTTGAGTGCCGCGACGTGTTCTACAACGCCAAAGTTATCGGTCTCGCCCGGTTGGGTCGCCACATTGCACACGAAAACCTTGGTCGCCTGAGAACAACGAACCGCATGAGCGATGCCGTGGACGAGCATATTGGGAAGAACCGAGGTGTAAAGACTGCCAGGCCCCAGCACAATCAGATCGGCGGAAAGAATCGCGACGATTGCCGGATCGTACGCTTCGGGAGAGGCCGGCTCAAGAAACGCTCGCTTGATGCGCGAGCGCTCGTGGGTGATATTCGATTCGCCACGAATGATCGTCCCGTCCGCCATCTCGGCGCAGACGGTGATGTTCTCTAACGACGACGGCAAAACCTGACCTCGGACCGCCAGCACACGCGATGACTCGACAACCGCCCGCTCGAAGCTACCGGAGACCTGGGTCATCGCTGTGATGAACAGGTTACCGAAGCTGTGTCCATCGAGCGACGAATTCTCCTGCTCGAAGCGGTATTGAAAGAGATCGCCCATGAGCGGCTCGGCGTCGGCCAGCGCTACGATGCAGTTCCGAATGTCGCCCGGCGGCGGCATATTGAATTCAGTACGGAGCCTGCCGGAGCTGCCGCCATCATCGCCGACCGTGACAATCGCGGTAATGTCGATGTTGTGGAGCTTGAGACCGCGCAAGAGCGTGGACAGACCGGTTCCGCCGCCGATGGCGACGACCCGCAATTCCGGCTCGGCCGGGCCGAAGCGATGCGAATGAATAATCTCGGCAAGTCCCTGGTCGCCGGACCGCTGATCGAGAAACGGCGAGAGGAGCGAACGGCCAAGCTGCAAAGCACCAAGCACGACGAAGAGTGTTCCGCCGACCAGCACCACGATCTCGCGAAATGGATGCGGAATGAACTGCAGCGTCACGGTGTGTACGATGCCGTTGAAGCGCGTTGGAAAGTGGTAATTGCGATAAATCCATGCGAGCCCCATCGCCAGCGCCAGGCTTGTCATTACAATACCGACGATGAGGAGCGCGATCCAGCGCTTGATCAGCATCCCCGGCTGTAGCCAGGTTCGGAGCTTCATTCATCCCCCTGTGGCTCGCGCAGACCGTTAGCGGTCGCCGGGATTATAGCACGGGGCCGGTCCATCCCCGTGCGTACGACGGTCGGGCCGACTATGCATATTTGATATACTTCTACCAGGAATCGACAACGCCCTGGTCAAAGTGGGCTCCGCCCACTTTCATTTTTTCTGGGCGTCTGACGATCCTGTTCAGGGGACAGATCACCCGAAATTCAGAGAGTTCTCACCACGCGGTTGGCGAAGGAGGTTTCCCTCACAATGAAGAGCGATTTCTATACCGCCATTGCGCAGATCGCAGCTGAGCGCGGTATTCCGCGGGAAGCAGTCCTGACCTCCGTCGAGCACGCGCTCAAGACGGTATACAAGAAGATGGCGGGCACCGACGAAGAGGTGCAGGTGGAACTGGAGCCAACCAACGGTTCAATCCGCATCTATGTCGTCAAGCAGGTGGTCGAGGAGGTCGAAGACCCCGAAACCGAGATCACCATACAGGAAGCACGGAAGACCCATCCCGAAGCGATCATCGGCGACGAGGTACGCTTCGACAAGACGCCGCAAAACTTCGGTCGCATCGCCGCGCAAACGGCCAAACAGGTCGTGTTGCAGCGCATTCGCGATTTCGAGCGAGAGGGCGTCTATTCCGAATATATCGACCGAGTCGGCGAAGTCCTGAACGGCATCGTCCAGCGGGCGGATCCGAAGGCGGTCATCGTCGATTTGGGCAAGGCCGAGGCCGTGATGCCTGCACGCGAGCAGGTGCCAAACGAGCGCTACCGACCAGGACAGCGGCTCAAGGTCTACCTCGTCGAGGTCAATAAAGACCCGCGCGGGCCTCAGTTGATTGTCTCGCGGACGCACGCCAGCCTGATCAAGCGGCTCTTCGAACTCGAAGTGCCGGAGATCTTTAGCGGCGCCGTGGAGATCATGGCAGTCGCTCGCGAACCAGGTTTGCGATCCAAAGTGGCCGTCGCTGCGCGTCAGGAGAAGGTCGATCCGGTCGGCTCCTGTGTCGGCGTGCGGGGCGTTCGCATCCAGAATATCGTCAACGAGTTGTA
Organism: uncultured Thermomicrobiales bacterium; assembly: GCA_937891245.1. Taxonomy (GTDB): domain Bacteria; phylum Chloroflexota; class Chloroflexia; order Thermomicrobiales; family Thermomicrobiaceae; genus CALAGB01. The sequence goes on from CALAGB010000284.1 coordinate 2,766, forward strand.
CGGTGAGAAGATCGACGTGATTGAATGGTCACCCGATCTCCCGACGTTCATCTCGAACGCACTGAGCCCGGCCAAGCCGATCAGCGTTTCGCTGAATGAAGAGGAGAAGGTCGCCCGGGTCATCGTTCCGACCGAGCAGATGTCGCTCGCGATCGGCAAAGATGGCCAGAACGCACGTCTCGCCTACAAGTTGACCGGGTGGCGGATCGACATCAAGGATCCGGAAGCGCTGCGCAGCAGTGGCGACGACGATATCCTGCGTCGTGCCCGCGAAGCATTGGCCAGTGGACCGGACGATATGATGGGTCTGGGCCGGCAGCCGCGCCTCGTTCACGCCGGTGGAACGATCAACGTTCGCGAGAAGGAGTTCGGGCCGTTGGCGCCCGATCTGGTCAACATGAGTGTCGACGTTGAAGTCGAGAATGGCGTGCTGAACGTTTATTACAATCGCGATCTTCGCGCCCGATTCGACTACGAGACGGGTGACGAGATCCCGGTTACTGAAGACGAAGACGCACCCGTTGGTAGTGAGCGACCGGCGTAACGCAAGAGATACGCGCCGGAGGTGATCGAAATGTCAGGAAGCATCGGAGCACGAGCGAGCCGCAAGGGACCTCGCCCAAAGCACGTTCCGTTGCGAACATGCGTCGTTTGTCGAGACAAGGACGCCAAGCGACAGTTCGTGCGCATCGTAAGAACACCAGACGAAGGGGTCCAAATCGATCCGACCGGAAAACGCAATGGGCGTGGCGCATACCTGTGCGACAAGTACACATGTTGGGAGCGGGCCGTTGCCGGCACCGCGCTCGACCGGGCGCTCAAAGCGGATATCGACGCGGACGTTCGCAACGTATTGAGCCAATACGCGGACGAGCACTTTCGAAAGGACGACAACGTACGAAGCTGACGCCGCGCCAGTAGGAGGTATTTATGAGTCAAAACCGAAGAGGTGGACGCGGCGGGGGACGAGGTAGGTCGAACCGTGGCCGGAACGCAGCACCGTCATCGAGCGGCCCGTCGAACCGTTCAACGCAGGTCATGGACGCGCGCCGTACTCCCGTTGTAACCGGACCGGTCGTCATCGGCCCGGCCATGTCGGTCGGTGAGCTGGCTGACGCACTCGGCGTCAATCCTGTCGAAGTGATCAAGCTGCTGATGGGTCGCAATATCATGGCAAACATCAACCAGCAGATCGATTTTGAGACGGCATCCAGCGTCGCCGCCGAGCTTGGCTTTGAAACCGAAGAGCATGTGCCGGAGGTCGTTCAGCACGCCAACGCCGCGGTCGAAACGCGACGCGACGAGCTGGCCACAGACCCCGATGCCGTCGCGCGCCCACCAGTCGTCACGATCATGGGTCATGTGGACCACGGCAAGACCAAGCTGCTCGATGCAATCCGCGAGACGAAGGTTGCCGAAGGTGAAGCTGGCGGTATCACCCAGCACATCGGTGCTTATCAGGTTGAGATCCAGGGACGCAAAATTACGTTCCTCGATACACCGGGGCACGAGGCGTTCACCGCAATGCGCGCCCGCGGCGCGCAGGTGACCGATATCGCCGTGCTCGTTGTGGCCGCCGATGACGGCGTGATGCCGCAAACGCGTGAGGCCGTCAACCATGCCCGCGCCGCGAACGTGCCGATCATCGTCGCAGTGAACAAGATCGATTTGCCGACCGCCAATCCCGACCGGGTCAAGCAACAGCTTTCGGAAATCGGTGTCATCCCGGAGGAGTATGGCGGAGATGTGCCGTTCGTCGAGCTTTCGGCAAAAGAGCGGCTCGGCATCGACGACCTGCTTGAGATCATCTTGCTCGTCGCGGACCTTCAGGATTTGAAGGCCAACCCGAACAAGCCGGCCATCGGGGTTATCATTGAAGCGAAGGTTGACCGAAGCCGTGGCCCGGTCGCGACCGC
>CALAGB010000285.1 GCA_937891245.1 uncultured Thermomicrobiales bacterium
GCAAGCGGGAGCAGATCGAGCGAATCGTTGAGCAGCGACATCGCACCGGCGCGTTTCAGCTCCGCATTGATGAAGCCGAGATCGAAACCGACGTTATAGCCGACGATCAACGAATCACCGATAAAGCCCATCAGTTCATCGGCGATCTGCTCGAATCGTGGCGCATCCACCAGCATCGTGTCGTCGATGCCGGTCAACTGGCTGATATAGGCCGGGAGATGTCGTTCGGGGTTGATCAGCGTCGAATAGACGCCGGCCCGTAGGCCGCCTGCGTAGCGAATCGCACCGATCTCGATGACCCGCTGCCGGTACGGCTTCAGGCCGGTCGTCTCGACGTCAAGAACGACGTAATCGACCGGAAACTCCGCGTTGCGTTGCTGGGTCCGGCTCGGGTCCGACCAGCAGCCGTCGGAGCGGAGGACGATATCGTCGTGCCCGGTCAGGATTTGCCGCAGGAGCGGGCGCCAGAGAGCCGGGTTGCCGCCGCCGCCGAAGACGTGTGCGATCAGCCGATCCTCCGGCACCGCGCCGCCCGATTCGCGAACGTAGAGCGTCGCACGCTGTCGCAATTCCGCGTATCCGGCGCCGCTCGCTTCGTGCCCTGCGACCATCCTTCGCTCCCCGTATGTGACGCCCTGTCACGAACGCAGAGCAGTATACAGTCGAACATCTGTACGAACAAGCTATGCTATAATCCCGGCAGCCCGAATGGCATTCGCCGGCACGAATCAACGGCGTTGGAGGACCTGTACATCGATGGTTGACACCGAAGTTAACCGGCGTGTGGAGGAACTTCACACGCTCATCAACCGTTACAACTACGAATACCACGCGCTCGACGCCCCCTCGGTAAGCGACGCCGAATACGACGAACTGATGAACGAGCTGCGGCGCCTCGAAACCGAGCATCCCGAACTCATTACGCCCGATTCACCGACACAGCGCGTCGGCACCATACCCTCCTCCGGCTTCAACACCGTGCGACATGAAATTCCAATGCTCAGCCTCGGCAATGTTTATAACGAGCAGGAATTGCGTGACTGGGCCGAACGCGTTTACCGGCTGGCCGGTCGCCGCGATATCGAGTTCGTGACCGAACCGAAGATCGACGGCAGCGCCGTCTCGATTCTCTACCGGCACGGTCGCTACGAACGCGGCGCCACCCGCGGCGACGGCACCACCGGTGAGGACATTACGGCAAACATCCGAACGGTCCGCAACGTTCCCCTCCGACTGCGTGACGGGGACGGACGCGAAATTCCCGACGTGCTCGAAGCGCGTGGCGAGATCTATATGCGCAAGGCCGATTTCGAGAAGCTGAACGAGCAACGCGGCGACGCTGGCGAGCCGTTGTTCGCCAACCCGCGCAATTCGGCGGCCGGCTCGCTGCGCCAGCTCGATCCGGCTATCACCTCCTCGCGTCCGCTTCGCTTCTTCGCCTGGGATATCGGGCTGGTCGAAGGTGAGTCCGAGCCGACGCATTCCGGCAACCTGGCGATGCTCCGCTCCTTCGGCATCTCAACCGCGCCAGGTGCAACGACGCATCAGAGCATCGACGATGTCTGGGCCGAGTGCCAGCGCTGGCTCGAACGCCGACCCGAGCTTGAGTTCGAAATCGACGGCGTTGTGATCAAGGTCAACGACGTCGAACTGCAAGCCGAACTCGGCACTGTGGCGCACGATCCGCGCTGGGCAACTGCCTATAAATTTCCGGCGATCCAGAAAACGACCAAACTAATCGGCATTGAGATCAACGTCGGCCGCACCGGTTCACTCAATCCGACTGCCATTCTTGAACCGGTCGAAATTGGCGGTGTCGTCATTCGCCGCTCCACGCTGCACAACGAGGACGAGATCCGCCGCCTCGGCGTCCTGATCGGCGATACGGTCGTCGTCGAACGTGCTGGGGAAGTCATTCCCAAGATCATCGCGGTCATCGAAAGCCGCCGTACCGGCGACGAGAAGCCATTCGTGATGCCGGACGTCTGTCCGGTCTGCGGCTCGAAAGCCGAACGGCTCGACGACGAGGCGATGCGCTACTGCATCAATGCCTCCTGCCCGGCGCGCCTCAAAGAACAGGTGCGTCATTTCGTCTCACGCGGCGCCATGGATATCGACGGCTTCGGCTCGCGTATTTCCGAGGATTTCGTGGATCTCGGGCTGATCCATTCCTTCGCCGACATCTTCCGGCTTGACTGGGAGCGGATTCGCGAACTCGAAGGCTTCGGCGACAAGCGGATTGAGAAGTTGCAGCAGTCGATCGAGGAAGGGAAGACGCGCCCGCTCTCGCGCCTGCTGACCGCGCTGGGCATCCGCCACGTCGGCGAGCGCAACGCCGTTTTGCTCGCGACCGAGTTCCACACGATGGATCGGCTCGCGGAGGCGACCACCGAGGAGATCGAAGCGATTCCCGGTTTCGGCGAGATCGTCGCACTCGCGGTCGCCGATTTTTTCCACGAGCAGACGAATCTCGATCTGATTCGGGAACTGGCCAGCCTCGGCGTCAATATGGAAGAGCCGACCGAGCGTCGCCGCCCACGGAGCGACGCATTCAGCGGCAAGACCGTTGTGCTGACCGGCCGTCTCGAACATTTGACACGCGACCAGGCACAGGAGATGCTACGCAACGCCGGCGCGACAGTGACCGGATCGGTCTCCCAGAAGACCGATTTCGTGATCGTTGGCGAAGATGCCGGAAGCAAGGCGACGCGCGCGCAAGAGCTTGGTATCACCATTCTGAATGAAGACGCGCTGCTCCAGTTGCTGCGCGCCGAGATTGATGACGGCGTGACGCTTCCGGAGACGCAGGTCGAAGACGACGCCGCGGATAGTTGACCGATCACCGCGTTGAAAGAGCGTGGTGCGAATCGAGGAGCAGCGCCAAGAAATGCCACCATATAGCTTGACGACGCGAGAAGATGACCCCGTACATATCGTGCGCATGATCGGCCGGCTCGCACAGATGGTGATTGAGTTGCGCGACGAGTATGTCCGCGAACCTCGTCCGGATACGCTCGAACAGATCGAACGCCGGCTCGACGAACTCGCTGAAACGCGCGAACAGCTTCGCGAACGCCTACATCCGAAAGAACCGACTGATGTTGAGCAGGGCGGCTAAACGCCCAGCAGTTCGCGAACCTTGTCCAGATCAGCCGAGATCGTCGTCGCGGCACCACTCGGTCGTGCTTCACCCAGGTTTTTCATCGCGGTGCCGGTTACCAGCGCCACGACGCGCTCATCGCGGGTGATTAGCCCGGATTCAAGCGCCTGCGCGAGCCCGGCAAACGCCGAAGCGCCGGCCGGCTCGGCGAGCAGGCCGCTCTGGGACGCCAGCGTTTCCATCGCACGGCGCAGTTCGTCGTCACTCACCGCTACGAAGGCGCCGCCCGAATTGCGGACGTCGCGCAGAACCATGCCGGCGCTCACCGGGTCGCCGACCGCGATGCCATCCGCGATCGTCGCCGGTTCGACCGCCTGTACCGGTCCACCGGTCTCCCAGGCCCGCTTCAGCGGCTGGCAGCCCTCGGCCTGGACCGCGATGATGCGCGGTAGACGCTTCGTCGCACCGCAGGCGACGATTTCGGCGAACCCTTTGGAGATCGCGCTCAGGGTCGGACCGTCGCCGACCGGACAGACGACGGTGTCCGGCACATCGCGTCCAAGTTGCTCCCAGATTTCGAGGGCAACCGTCTTTTTGGCATCGAGCGTCACCGGATTGACGCCGGTATTGCGGTCATACCAGCCGAACTCGCGAGCGGCCGCGCGAGAAAGTTTGAACGCCGCATCATAGCCCTCGCGCACCTTGAAGACGGTCGCACCGGCCAGCAGCATGAGGGTCAACTTCGAATCGGCCACGTCGGCCGGCACGAAAATCACCGTACGCAGGCCGGCGGCAGCCGCGCCGACAGCCAGCGAGACCGCGACGTTGCCGGTCGAGGCGCAGGTCACGGTGGCACTACCCGCGCGCAAGGCGGACTCGACCACCAGCGCGGTCGCGCGATCCTTGTTCGAACCGGTCGGCGTCCGCGTCTCGTCCTTGAGCCAGAGATTCGGCGCGCTCAGCAGCTTCCGCAAACGCGGCGAGGCGAGCAGCGGTGTGCCGCCGATGGCGAGCGGATAGCTGATCGGCCCATCGCCAAGCGGCAACAGATCACGATAGCGCCACATCGACGTCACCGGTTCGTCGGCCGGCGGCAACAGATCCGGGCCATAGGCATAGCGAATCGCGATCCGGCCCTGCTCTCCGTGCGCCAGCGCTTCATCCAAACTGTCGAAATCGAGCGTAGACGAATCGTCGCGGACGATCGTCGCTCCGACCGGCCTCCCCATTACTCTCCCTCACCCTTCAGCAGCGCCAATGCGATCGCCGCGTAGCCACGTGCCCCCCGCTCGAGATCAGCAATCTCGATGTATTCATCGACGCGATGGGCCAGCTCTTCATCGCCGGGGCCAAAGCCGATCGTCGGGATCCCGAGCCGACCCGCCGTGCCACTGCCGTTCGTGCAGAAGGCGTAATGCCCGAGTCCGGCGTCGATTCCGGCATCCGACAGCCCGCCCAGAGCTCGGCTCACAATCGGTTCGGTCTCCTCGAAAAACCAGGCAGCGGCGAAATTCGGCGCGACGAGACGGGTGCCGCTATACGATTCGAAATCATCCTCGGCGATGCGCACGATCGCGG
>CALAGB010000286.1 GCA_937891245.1 uncultured Thermomicrobiales bacterium
CCGCCACTACGTACGCCCCGACGAGGGCCGAATGTTGGCAATTTGCGTAAAGGTGTGGGGCGGCAGAGCGGGGAGGGACGGCCTTCACCCCCGTCCCCGCTCCCAATTCTGGGAGCGGAGTGTCTTGGGGCGGATGTGCATGCGTTCCCCTCGAACAGAGGCCCCGGCCTCCCCCCAGACACCTCGTCGGCATCGTTATTCGCTCGCCCGTTTTCCGCGTCCAGGCACGCCAAATCCCGTGACTTGCTGGCACGAAATTGGTAAAATTAGAACGTAAGTTCTGGTTCCACAGAGAACGGATGGAACGACAATGATGAGACTGTTTGAACAACTGGTGCCGACGGCAACCTGGCTGCGCATGGCCGAAAAAGCCGCGCGCGAGGGGCTGCGCGCCTTTCGCATCAACGACGACCGGCGGGCCTGGGCGGTGACGAGTCATAGTCAGGATGGTGTTGCCTATGAGGTCACAATCCTCGATGGCGATCTGCTCTGCTCCTGCCGGGGCAGCGCCTTCCACCCCTACTGCAAGCACCGCGCGTTGGTCCTGCGCGAACTTGGTGTCCTGACTCCGGATGTCACGCATGGTCCGCTGGTGCCGAATCGGGTGCGGGCCGCGGTGTAGCGGCTAGCGCGCCGCCTCAATCGCTGCCTGCAACGTTGATTCATCCATCGAGCCATCGTGCCGGCGGCCGTTGATGTAGAGCGTCGGTGTTCCGTCAATGCCCTCCTTGAGGGCACGATCGATATCGTCGCTCACCTTCGTCGCGTAGCGGTGCCCAGTCTCGAAGCGGGCGTTACTGAGCTCGAACTCGGACGCGATGCCCGCGAGCGCGGCGTCATCTAACGCGCCGGGAAATCCCATCAACCGATCGTGCATCTCCCAGAAATGGCCCTGGTCACCGGCGGCCTCAGCCAGGATCGCCCCGCGCTGCGCGTGCGGGTGCGTCTCCCGATCTCGACGTGGGAAATGCCGGAAGACGAGGCGGACGTCATCCTGGAAACGCTGCCGCAGGTGCTGGATGGTGGAATGGGCGGCGCGCGTGTCCGCGCAGGTGTAATCGCCGTACATGACCACCGTCACCGGTGCGTCTTCCGGTCCCTGCTGATGATCGTCTGGGGTGACGGGTTGTTCGAGCTGTTTTCCACGGCCATCGGTTGCCATGTTGGCCCTCCATTGGGGTAACGGTCGGACGTTTTCGGTGGCATCGCCGGCAGTGTCATTCGGCGCCGAGGTTCGCGATCACCGACCACCGTTTGCCGAAACGTATATGGAGTATGCGCCTCGGGATGCGTAATGGTACACACCCCGTCTCTACGCACTATTGCAGACTATCGCTCAGATTACTACGAGTCTCCGGTGCCTGCTCGCGTTCCGATCACCGCACCGACGCCCTGCGACCAGCGGCCGGGTGCGAGGCCGGCGAAGTTGCCGTGGCCCGGCGGAACTCCGAATTGTGCGCTGCGCCCGTCGATCAGTGCACATCTGTCATCGATTCGCGCTCCATGGAGCCTGTGCGTAGCAGGCGGACACTGACAACCGCGATGAACAGCGCCCAACTCAGGAAGCCGAGCAGGCCGAGGCCGAGCAGCGGCGAACCGTGAACCTGTGCGACGGCCGGCGCGGTGGCAAGTGCAAGCGCGACCGCGCCGATGATCGTAGCGATGCTGAGCCAGCGCGGCAGCAGTCCGCCGAGTGCCGCCGCACGGCTCAGCCCAAGCAATGCGCCGCCGATGGCGAGCAGGTTGATCGTGAAAATGGCGTTGTGGAGCGACCAGATGAGGACGGTCAACGAAGCGTCGTTGGCCAACGTGGCGCGCGCAGCGACGAGCACCACTTCGATCATTGTTACCAGCCCGAAAAACGTCGCGATGACGCCGACTGAGGATCGTCCCAGGCGACCCCAGAGCCGGGCGCGATCGCTCTGGTGCTCGACCCGCCCGACCAGCCCGGCCGCGAAGAGAAAGAGTCCGGTGTAGCCACAGACGAACGTGACGACGAAGAGATCGACGACCCAAGCGCGATCATTCGCGAACTGGAGAATCGTCGCGGCGCTGGCGTCGTTCGCGGGGAGCGTCGCCATACTGATGATGTTTTGGATGATGACCGTAACCAGAAACACGAGGCCGCCGATACCGGCGATCATCTCGGCGGTCAGTGGTTTGCGCTCGACCAGCGGATGGGTCGAGGTGTGCGCGGCGGTAGCCATCGTCTCCTCCTCATGGTAGAATACAAGCCGTTATTTAGAGTATTCCTCTACTCACTATAAGAGGTTTATAATTTGATGTCAAGCGGGAAATCACGGCGGGCAGTGCAGGCCGCTGAAACCCAACAGTTGATCTTGAACGCCGCCTTGAAACTCTTCATCAGCAAGGGATACGGTGCGTCGTCGATCTCGGACATCGCCGCCGAAGCCGGTGTTGCGGTACCGACCGTGTATACGAGTGTTGGTCCGAAGCCGCAGCTGTTACGTCGCTTGCTCGATTGGGTCGATGAGCAGGCAGATATTCCGGCGCTGGCCGCGGAATTGATGGCGAGCAACGAACCGGTCAAAGCGTTGGGATTGCAGGTGACGATCACGCGGCAGCTCGCCGAACGCTGTGGCGATATCCTGGCCGCGCTCGCCTCGGCGGCACAGGTCGACGAGGATCTGGCGCGCCTCTACACCGAGGGCCGTGCACGGCACATCGAAGGATCGCGCAAGACGACCGAACTGCTGCGTCGTCTCCATGGTCTGCGCGCCGATCTGGCGCCGGAGCGCGCCGCCGCCCTGCTCGGTACGCTTACCGGCCCGGCCGTCTGGGCGTCGCTCACCCGCGACTACGGCTGGACTTTCGATGAGGCCGAACGCTGGATTCGTGAGACGCTCGGGCAGCAACTTCTCGTGAGCGGAGCAGGCTGAGCGCGCCACCCGTAGCACAACGGTCCGAGCATCGGGTATCCTGAACTGCCGCTTTGGCGGGAGATGATTCAGGATATTCTGGAAACTGGGGGCAGCGCTTGGCGCAAGGAGCCGGCGATCACGGTGAACCGTTCGGCTGGTGGGGTCACCGCTCAAGCCCGGTGCAACCGCTCACGATCGTCGATCTGTTGCGGAACGGCAACCTCGATGCCCGTATCGCGGCCTTCTTCTGGCTGGTCATCGAACGCCGCGCCTCGCTCGTCGTAACATCCACGCTGCTCGATGCCGGCAAGACGACGTTGTTGACGGCGCTGCTCGATTTCTTACCACCCGAAACCGAACGGCTCTACCTGCGCGGCTGGTACGAGCGCTTCAGCTTCATTGAGTCGAAAGACCCGAACACCACGTATCTCCTCTGCAATGAGATCAGCGACAACCTGCCGACCTACCTCTGGGGACCGGGCGTCCAGCGGCTCTTCGAGACGGCTGCGCTCGGCTACCCGCTGGCCACGACGTTGCACGGTGATGGCGCGGCCGCCATGGTCGAAATGCTTACCGCCTATCCGCTCGAGGTGCCGCGAGCGCACCTCGCCTGCATCGACTTCGTCCTGACGCTCGGCGGCGGGAGCCGTTCGGCCGGTTTCCTGCGGCGGCTCATGCGGGTCGAAGCGCTCGAGGCGGACGGCGAAGACCTGCGTATCGCGTCGATCGCCGAGCGCGATGTGCTACTCGGATCGCTTGTGACGCGACCGGGTCAATTGATCGGGCTCCTCACCGATCGTTTCGGACTGCCGCGCCAGGAGGCGATCACCCAGCTGGCACGCCGCGAGCAGTTTCTCGATCACCTCGTACACGCAGACGCGGGCACGGATTCGGCGGAGTATCTGGAGCAGGTGCGCGACGCGATCCGGCGCTTCGCGGCGCGGTAAGCGCCGTCCCGACGCCGGTCGTTTGATTGACAGGTTGGCACCCGGTAGTACGATTACAGGACATCGAAGGAAGCACAATTGCCGATGTCCTGTGCGATTGCCGGCTCTATTCCTCCAAACTTCCATTCACCTAATGAAGGGGCATGTTTTTCATGAGCAAGCCGCGTACGCTCGGCGAACTCCGCGAAAGCGGGTACCAGGTCCGTCCCGTCCGTGAGGAAATGCGCAAGAACCTGATCGCGAAGCTTCGCGCCGGGGAAGCGATTTTTCCGAACGTTCTCGGTTACGAAGAGACGGTCATCCCGCAGTTGGAGAACGCTATCCTTTCCGGCCAGGATGTCATTTTTCTCGGCGAGCGCGGTCAGGCGAAGACGCGTATGGCGCGTGGGTTGACGAACCTGCTTGACGAAGAGGTACCGATCGTCGCCGACAGTGAAATCAACGATAACCCGTTCGAGCCGGTCAGCCGCTTCGCCCGCGAGCAAATTGAGGCGGAGGGTGATCAGACGCCGATCGACTGGATACCTCGATCCTTACGCTATGCCGAAAAGCTGGCGACGCCGGATACGACGATCGCTGATCTGATCGGCGAGGTTGACCCGATCAAGGTCGCCGAAGGGCGCTACCTTTCCGATGAACTGACGATCCATTACGGCCTGATTCCGCGCACCAATCGCGGCATCTTCGCGCTGAATGAATTGCCTGATCTGGCCGAGCGGATTCAGGTCGGCTTGCTCAACATTATGGAAGAGCGCGACGTACAGATTCGCGGCTATCGCATTCAACTGCCGCTCGATGTCTACGTCGTCGCCAGCGCCAACCCGGAGGACTACACCAATCGCGGCCGGATCATCACGCCGCTCAAGGACCGCTACGGCTCGCAGATTCGCACGCACTATCCGACCTCGATCGAACTCGAGGTCGACATCATGGAGCAGGAGCGCACGCGCTTCGAGACCGACGGCATTGAGGTCGTGACGCCCGATTACATGCGCGACATCATCGCCGAGATTACGCATCTGGCCCGGCGCAGTCACGATGTCAGCCAGCGTTCGGGCGTGAGCGTGCGTATGTCGATCGCCAACTACGAAAATGTCGTCAGCAACGCGGTGAAGCGCGCGATTCGCCTGAACGAAAAGCAGGCGGTGCCGCGCATCAGCGATCTCCATGCCGCCATCTCTTCGACGAGCGGCAAGATCGAGCTGGAAGCGATGGGCGACGCCCAGGAAGACCGAGTGGTCGACAAGCTGATCCAGGGTGCCATTCTCACCACCTTCAACCGGCATTTCTCGGCCCGCGATTTCGACGGGCTGGTTCTTGGTTTCGAGAACGGGCTGACGGTTGAGGCGTCGGACATGATGCCGGCCATGGACTATGTCCATCAGGTGTCACACATGGACGGTATGCGGGAAGCGGCATCGACACTCGGCGCCAGTGGCAATCCAGCGACGATCGCCGCGGCCGTCGAATTCGTGCTCGAAGGGCTGCATCTTGGCCGGCGACTCAATAAGGACCGATCATCCGGCGGGGGCGGCACTCGCTATCGGGGGTAGCAGAACATGGCAGCAGAACGACGTTGGAGCCCATTTGACTATCGCTATTCCCGCTGGGATGGCACGCAGGAAATCAATCCGTTCGACGCCGACGCCATCATGGACGCCATCTCCGACGACATGCTCTCCGATGGCGACCTGACGCGCGCGCTCCAGCGGCTCTTCCGCTGGGGCTCCCAGCAGCCGGACGGCACCCAGATGCCGGGCATGCGCGAGCTGATGGAGCGCATCAAGCGGATGCGCCAGCAAGAGATGAATCGCTACAACCTCGGTTCGATCCTCGATGACCTCAACCAGAAGCTCGATGAGGTCATCGAGACGGAGCAGGCCGGCATTGAGGAGCGTCTGCGCCAGGGTCGCGAGCGGCTCGAACAGTTGCAGCAACAACAGCAGCAGGGCCAGCCGGGGCAACAGAGCGAAGCCGGGGAATCGGAATCCGGTTCGGAATCGGGTGAAGCGGGCGATGAATCCGGCGACTACGATGAGAACATCCATAAGCTGCTCGAACGGATGGCGGCGCGCAACCAGCAGGCGCTGAATGAGCTGCCGAGCGATCCGGCCGGCCGCATCAAGAGCCTGAACGACTACGAGTTCATGGACCCGAACGCGCGCCAAAAATTCCAGGACCTACTCGCCTCACTCCAGCAGCAGATGCTGCAGCAGACCTTCCAGGGGATGCAGCAGGCGATGCAGAACATGTCGCCCGAGGACATGCAAGAGATGCGCAACATGCTGCGCGATCTCAATGAGATGCTGGAGGAGCGCCAGCGCGGCGGCGAGCCGGACTTCGAGCGCTTCATGCACAAGTACGGCCATTTCTTCGGACCGAACATCAACAGTCTCGACGAACTGCTCGATCACATGGCCAAGCAGATGGCAGCGATGCAGAATCTGCTCGATTCGATGACACCGGAGATGCGCCAGCAGCTGCAGGAATCGATGGACGCGATCATGAGCGATCCCGAGATTCAGCAGCAGATGAACCAGCTCGCTCAGAATCTCGGCCAGATGATGCCGGACAATCCGTATCGCCAGCAGTACGACGTCGGCGGTACCGAGGAGTTGACGCTCGGCGAGGCGATGCGGTTGATGGAGAGGCTGCGTGAGATGGAAGAGGTCGAAGATCAGCTGAAGGGCGTGCGCGACTGGCGCGACCTGGAGCATGTTGACGACCAGAAGATCCGCGAACTGCTTGGCGATGAGATGGGCCAGGATCTCGACCAGTTGCGCCAGCTGACCAAGCTGCTCGAAGACGCCGGCTATATCCAGAAGACACGACGTGGCTACGAGCTGACCTCACGCGGTGTGCGCAAGATCGGCCAGAACGCGCTGCGCGATATCTTCCAGGATCTCAAGCGCGATCGCTTTGGCCAGCACGCGCTCGATCGCTCGGGGCGCGGCGGCGAGCGGACCGACGACGTCAAACCGTACGAGTTCGGTGACCCGTTCTTGCTGGATCTGCCCAAGACGGTAATGAACGCTGTCTATCGCGACGGCATCGGCAGCCCGGTGCACCTGCAACCGGACGACTTCGAGGTCTATCGAACCGAGATGATGTCGCAGTCGTCGACCGTGCTGATGGTCGACATGTCGCGCTCGATGCTCTACAACGGTTGCTTCACGGCGGCCAAAAAGGTTGCGCTGGCACTCGACAGCCTGATCCGTTCGCAGTTCCCGCGCGACAATCTCTACATCATCGGCTTCTCGTACATCGCGACCGAACTGAAGCCGTCGATGCTACCGAATATCAGCTGGGACGAATACAACTACGGCACGAACATGCAGCATGGCTTCATGCTCTCGCGCCAGCTTCTCGCCCGGCATAAGGGCGGCAACAAGCAGGTGATTGTCATCACCGACGGAGAGCCGACGGCCCACTTCGACGGCACCGAAGTACGCTTTTCCTATCCGCCGACCTACCAAACGTTACAGGAAACACTCAAAGAGGTCGTTCGCTGCACACGTGAGCGGATTACAATCAACACGTTCATGCTCGAGCGCAGCCCGTACATGGCGGGCTTCGTGAGCGAGATGGCCAAGATCAACAAAGGGCGCGCCTTCTTCGCGACGCCCGACCATCTTGGCGAATACATTCTGGTCGATTACGTCGCGAACAAGCGACGCTTCGTGCAGTAGCAGGACGACCGCACGGGTCAGGTAGATGACAACGGGGGGCACGATGAGTAATGACTCCGGCACAACGAACGGGGCGGCGGAATATCTCTTTCGTTACGAAGATATCCTGCGCGCCATCGGCCGCTATGTCGATACCAAGGGGATTCAGGACGTCGTGCTCCTGCAGTTGGAGAAGGGGATTCTCCTGCGCGGTCTACAGCCCTCGTCGGAACACGACGGCAAGGAATTAATCGAGCAGTTTTTCACCGCTAAAGAACTGGTTGAACACATCTTCACCGTCGAAGATCTGCAGCGCATTCACGAAGCCGCCAAAAAAGAGCGCGGCAAAGGCTCATCGCTCTTTCGGTGAGCCTTCCTTACCGGTCCCCTCTCCCGTCTCGAACGGGAGAGGAGTGCATTTCGGCGAACGTACGCCGGTTCGTTGTAGCAACGACAAGGCAAACACGGAGAGGCGCGGCCGCTACGCTA
>CALAGB010000287.1 GCA_937891245.1 uncultured Thermomicrobiales bacterium
TACTCATTCCTACGTCACAAGGACGAAGCGGTCGCGTGGCACTTCGCTGCCGAGGCCGGTCCGATCAAGGATGTCGAAGTCGTCGATCCGCACACCGCCAAGGTTGTTATGTCGGAGCCCTACCCGGCCTTCTTCATCGAATTCGCCGCCTACCGACCAGGATTCATCGTAAACAAGAAGGCGATCGATGAGCTCGGCAAGGATTACAGTTCCAAGCCGGTTGGCAGTGGGCCGTTTGTCTTCACCAGTTGGTCGCCGAAGGAAAAGGTCGTCCTGACACGCTTTGCCGATTTCTATGGTGAAGCGGGCGTCTTCGAGACGGTCGAGTACCACATGATTTCGGAGGAAGCGACGCGCGAAATCGCGCTCGAGCATGGCGATATCGATATCTGCTATCTGTTCGATCCGTCGACGCAATCGAAGGCGGAGTCGAACAAGGATCTCACGATCGCCAAGGCCCCTGGGCCGCGCACCTACTATGTCCAGCTGAATAACGAACACCAGCCGTACGACGATGTCCGGGTGCGACAAGCGCTCTGGTTCGCCATCGACCGCAACGCGATCACCAAGGGAGTCTTGAAAGGACAGGCTGACCCGGCCTATTCGTTGCTGAACTCCTACTGCTTCGGGCAGGTGACGACCGAGTTTAACCCCTACGATCCGGACAAAGCGAAGAGCCTGCTGCAAGAAGCGGGATATAAGCCCGGCTCCCAGGCCAGCATGCTTGTCGAAGGTACCGACGCCATCGCATCGGATATGGCAGCGGCCATTCAGGCAATGTGGAAAGAGGTTGGTGTCGATGTCAAGCTCGAACTCGTCGAGTGGGCGTCACACGTTGAAAAGCGGAAAGCCGGCAACTTCGACTTCGGCCTTCAACCGCAGCTCCGGCTCGGGTCCGACCAATATTTCGGGGAGTTGGTTGACTCGAACTCAATCCCCTATCCCAACTGCTCGCGATTCAAGGATGAGCAGATGGACCAACTGATCGCGTCAGCACGCATCACGGCCGACGACACGAAGCGGAAGCAAATGTACGAGGATCTTCAGCAATTGACGGCCGATAAGGTTCCGGTGATTCCGATCATTCACCCGTCGTTCATCGTCGCTTCGCAGAAGAAGATCCAGGGTGCGGTCGTTGGGCTGATCACGATCAACATCACCGAGCTGACCGTTAGCGGCTAATCGTCAAAGCTTCGGATCGCCGGTGGTTGAAAGGTCTCTGGGCTCATGCTCGCGTTCGTCGCACGCCGCATCCTCGTCGCCTTACCGACGCTGATCGGCGCCTACATTCTAATTTTCTTGATGATCCGCTTCGTACCCGGCGATCCGGTTCTGGTCATCATGGATGCGAACCCGACGGGAGCGGCGTCGTACGACGCGATTCAGCACCGGCTCGGGTTGGATAAGCCGCTCGCGCAACAGTTCGTCGAGTCGATCTCGAATATGGCGCACGGAGATCTGGGCACGTCGTTTCAGAACGAACGCCCGGTCTCCGTGAATATCCTGGATCAACTCCCGGATACGATCATCCTGGCAGTCGCGGCGCTTCTCATCTCCGGCCTCATCGGTATACCGTCCGGCGTCATCGCCGCGCTGCGACGAAATCGCTGGCAGGACTTCGCTGCGATGGTTGGCTCGCTCATCGGCGTTTGCGCGCCGAGCTTCTGGTTGGCGATCCTGCTCATCATCGTCTTTTCACTCAAGCTCGGTTGGCTGCCAACGTTTGGCGTCGGCGACCGGCATCACCCGCTCAGCGTGCTGAGCCATGTGCTCCTTCCCGCGATCTCGTTGGGCGCCGCCAGCGCCGGACTCGTCGCCCGGGTCACTCGGTCGTCGATGCTCGAAACGATGTCCCAGGATTATGTTCGAACCGCACGGGCAAAAGGGCTGGCCGAGTGGAAGGTCGTCATTCGGCACGGGCTGCGGAATGCGCTGATGTCGATCACGACGATTTACGGGCTCGAAGCGGTCGCCCTCCTCTCGGGCGCGGTCATCACCGAAACCGTCTTCGCGCGTCGAGGCATCGGCAAACTCCTCATCGACGCCGTGCTTTCACGTGACTATCCGCAGATACAGGCGTTGCTCTTCCTGTTTGTCATCCTGGCGGTGGTCATCAATATCGCGATCGATGTCGTCTACGCGGTCGTCGATCCGCGCATTCGCTATGGCTGATGTCGCGATGGCCATGAGCCGGAAGGGAATCACATATCCGTGCGCACCGCAGTAGCGACGACAAGCAAGCGCGAATCGCTGGCCCAACCCCTGGCCGGTACCGCCGGTCCCTTCCGGGAAATGCTGGCTGCCATACGCCGGTCAAGTTCGGCCAGCCTCGGGCTCGGACTGGTCGCACTGTTGGTGATTATCGCCATCTGCGCCCCGCTCATCGCGCCGTACGATCCGGTCAAACCGGACTTCATGGCGATCGACAAAGCCCCAAGCGCCCAACATCTGCTCGGTACCGATCAACTTGGGCGTGACATCTTGAGCCGCGTCATTTACGGCGCGCGTCTCTCGCTGATCCTCGGCATCGGATCGGTTCTGCTCGGAGCGGCGACCGGCATCCCGATGGGATTACTTGCAGGCTATCGCGGCGGGTGGATCGACGATGTCTGCATGCGCGTGGTCGATATCCTGCTTGCGTTTCGCCTGCTGCTCCTTTCCATAGCCATCGTTGCCTTTCTGGGATCATCATTATTGAACGTCGTTATCGCGATCGGCGTCTCGCTCTTCGCCACGTTCACCCGGTTGACCCGCGGGGAAGTCCTCAGTGCCAAGGGGATCGATTACGTTGAGGCAGCGGAGGCGACCGGCGCGACGTCGCCCCGGATCATGTTCCGCCACATTCTGCCCAATATCGCCGGACCCATTCTCGTATACGCCACGCTGCGCCTCGGTACCGCGATTCTGGCCGAAGCGTCGCTCAGCTTCCTCGGGCTGGGCGCCTCTCCGCCGACACCGACCTGGGGCTTAATGGTGAAAGAGGGGCTCGGTGAAATTCGCACCGCCTGGTGGACAACCGCAACGCCGGGCTTTGCGATCATGCTCACCGTGCTGGCGTTCAATCTCCTCGGCGACGGTCTGCGCGACGCACTCGATCCGCGCTTGGCTCGCCGAAAGGCGAGCAGAGCGTTGCGATCCGAAGCCGCTACAAACGCGAGTTCCGGAGACCGGTCGCAAGACGGCTGAGGCGTTCACAAGACTTGTTCACATTCCGCCAAACTGCGCTAGTATGGTCGAGTTGCTGTTTCGGGCCGGTCTGCACCTGGATTGCCGGCCGGACATGCGAGCAACGCGAATCCGATTCGATAAGCGCAAGGAGCGCATATGGCGGAAGAAAACAACGCTGGGCCGGTCGTTGCGACTGACCCGACGACCTGGCACGACCTACAATGGCGCCTCGTTGGGCCGTTCCGGGCCGGTCGCGTCATCGCCGTTGCCGGGCACCCGACCGATCAGGCGACGTTCTATTTTGGTTCCACCGGCGGCGGTGTCTGGAAAACGACCGACGCAGGGCAGAGTTGGAACAACATCTCGGACGGCTATTTCAAGCGCGCCTCGGTCGGCGGTATCGCTGTCAGCCAGTCCGACCCGAACGTGATCTATGTGGCGATGGGCGAGGCGACGATCCGCAGCAACGTCTCGCATGGCGATGGCGTTTATAAGTCGACCGATGGCGGCCAGACCTGGACCAATGTTGGACTGACGGAAACGCGGAATATCGGTCGAGTACGCGTCGACCCGCACGATCCCGATCGGATATACGTCGCGGCGCTTGGACACGCCCACGGGCCGAATAAAGAACGCGGCATCTTTCGCTCGAAAGACGGCGGCCGGAGCTGGGAGCATGTTCTGTTCCGCAGCGAACAGACCGGCGCCATTGATCTCACCGTTGACCCCCACAACCCGCGCGTCATCTACGCCGCGTTCTGGCAGACGGTCCGCACGCCGCATTCGCTGGAGAGCGGCGGCGAGGAGTGCGGCATCTGGCGCACAATCGACGGCGGCGATACCTGGGAAGACATTACGCGTAACCCTGGACTGCCGAAAGGCGTGCTCGGCAAGATCGGCATCAGCGCGTCGCCAGCGGCGGCCGGCGTGGTGTATGCGCTGGTCGAAGCCGAGGACGGCGCCGTTTTCCGTTCGGCCGATCGCGGCGATACCTGGCAGCGCATGAGCGAAGACAAAAATCTGCGCGAGCGTCCCTGGTATTTCAACCACATCATCGCCGATCCCAAGACGCCCGATACCGTCTGGGTGCTCAGCTTCTACACCTGGAAGTCGACCGATGGCGGCAAAACCTTCGTTCAGATGCCGACGTCGCACGCCGACAATCACGATCTCTGGGTCGACCCGCGGAACCCGCAGCGGATGATCATCGGACACGACGGCGGTGCCGCCGTCTCACTCAACGGGGCGGCCGGCTGGTCGACCATCTCCAATCAGCCGACAGTCGAGTTCTACCACGTCACGACCGACACCCAGACGCCCTATCGCATTTATGGCGCGCAGCAGGACAACACAACGATCAGCGTGCCGAGCCGTTCAAACTACGCAGCGATCACTCAGGCGGATTGGACCGAAGTTGGCGGCGGTGAAAGCGGCTACATCGCCGTGCGGCCGGACGACCCGAATATCATCTTCGCCGGCAGCTACGGCGGCGTCATCACCCGACTCGATCAACGGACGGGTCAGCGCCGCGCCATCAACGTCTGGCCCGAGGCAATGTCCGGCCACGGCGCCAAGGATGTTAAGTACCGCTTCCAGTGGACCTATCCGATCATCCTCTCACCGCACGATCAGGAGACGCTCTATATCACGTCGAACATCGTCCATCGCTCACGCGACCAGGGGAACACCTGGGAGAACATCAGTCCGGACCTGACGCACAACGACATCACTAAGATGGAGCCGTCGGGTGGCGTGGTCACACGCGACAACACCGGTGCCGAGTATTACTGCACGATCTTCGCCTTCGACGAGTCAAACGTGCAGCAGGGTGTACTCTGGGCCGGTTCCGACGACGGGCTAGTGCACGTCTCGCGCGATGGTGGCATATCCTGGCAGAACGTCACGCCGCCCGACCTGCCCGAGTGGGCGCTCATTTCCATCATTGAACCGTCGCCGTATGACGCCGGTACCGCCTACGTGGCCGCGACGCGCTATAAGTCCGACGATTTCGCGCCCTATCTCTACAAGACCAACGACTTCGGCAGCAGCTGGACCAAGATCGTGAACGGTATCCCGGCCGACGACTTTACCCGCGTGATCCGCGAAGATCCGGCACGACGTGGGCTGCTCTACGCCGGAACCGAGACCGGTCTGTATGTCTCGTTCGACGACGGCGCGAACTGGCAGCGCTTTCAAGGAAACCTGCCGGTCGTGCCGATCCACGATCTCGTCATCAAGGATTCCGATCTGATCCTGGCGACGCACGGTCGCGCCTTCTGGGTGCTCGATGATCTGACGCCGATTCGCGCGGCACAGGACAGTAGCAATGCGAACGCCGCGCTCTTCGCACCGCGTCAGACGGTTCGCTACATGACGATGCGCGGCTTCGGAGGCGGCGTCGGTACCGGCAACAACTACCAAGCAGCCGCGGCCTCGCTCGTCACCTATCGCATGGTGCCCGACTCGAACGGCGGTCAGACCCAAAAGCCGCTCGACGCCGGCCAGAATCCGCCCGATGGCGTGATCGTGAACTACTTCCTGGGCGACACAACGGATGAGGTTCGACTCACCTTCTCGGATGCCGCAGGGAATGAAATCACGTCGTTCTCGAGCAAAGCAGACCAAGCATCAAAGAACGGGGCGAAGAAGCCGGCAGTTCCGGCGAAGCCCGGCCTCAACCGATTCGTCTGGAATATGCGCTATCCTGACGCCGTGAGCGTGCCCGGGGCGCTCTTCCGTTCCGGCGGTGTGACAGGGCCTGCCGCACCTCCTGGTCGTTACTCGGTGACGCTCACGGTGGGCGATCAGGCATTCACCCAACCGTTCGAAATCGTCAAAGATCCGCGCGTACCGGCGACGCAAGCGGACTTCGATGCGCAGTTCGCGCTCCTGCGAGAGATTCAGGACAAACTCTCGGCGGTCCACACGGGCGTCAATCAGGTTCGAGAGATACGCGCGCAGATCGAGAGCTGGGAAAAGCGCAGCGCCGACCGCGACGACGCGGTGCCGATTCACGAGGCGGCGCAGGCATTGAAGCAGGCGCTGACCAACGTTGAAGAGGAGATGATCGAGCCGCGCCTGAAGGCGTCGAAGGATCCGCTTCACTTCCCGCTCAAGCTCAACAATCAGCTGGCTGCGCTCGCCAGTAACGTCGCCAGCGCTGATGCGGCACCGACGAAATCCGAACGTGAGGTCTTCGAGGTGCTTTCCGCCAAGGCGGACAAGGAACTTGCCAGGCTCGGCAAGCTGGTCGAGGACGACCTGGCGCGCTTCAACCAACTGATTGAAAATTCAACGCTTCCGATCGTCGGTTAATCGCCACCGCGCATCCACGAGAGGGGCCATGAAGACCGTGGCCCCTCTCAGGCACCCGTGCTCCGCCTGCTCCTCCATGTCATTCTGAGCCGCAGCGAAGAATCTCTTCCCCGCGTCCTCGTGAAAGAGAGGAGGGGTATGTCAGAAAAATTCCTCGCCCTGGCGAGGAACAACAGCGGAACCTGTTCAGATTTTTTGGCCTGACGCTACGGTCGGCGCGGCGCGGGATCGTCGCTCGGTGATGGTGGATCGGAAGCCATCCCCCGCACGCCGAGGTAGCCGATAATCGAGTTCGGATCGGTTTTGGTTTCGTTGCGGTTGAGCAGGCTAAAGATGATGTGCAGCGGGAACGCGATCAGCGAAAAGAGCCAGAGATACGCCGCCGCGATGATCGACGTGATGAAGCAACAGAGCGTCGCAACCCAGACGATGATGTAGATCGTACTTGCGACCCCTGGATGATCGAGATCGTTTTGCGTCGTCACGATAAACACGTCGGCGCGCATTCGGAAGCTGTTGAGAAAGAAGAAGTACGCCAGTGCAAAGACAAGCATCAGCGAAAGCATGCCGAGTCCATGCTGTCGCCGGGCGTAGATGAGTGCGGCGCAGACGAGCGACACGGCGATAAGCGCCAGCGAAACCCAGCGGAGCGGCTCCGGCGTCAACGATGTCGCGAAGATGTCCGACTTGTAGCGTGTGGACGACGACAGCGTGTAACCAAGCAGTTGCCGCCAGTTATCAAACAGCGCGACCCAGAGCGGGATCACTACCGCGAAGATGAGCGTGGCACGTTCGACCACTCGCCAGAACGGGCTCGGCTCATACCAGAAATCGCGCAAGGTGGAGCGATGGCCATTCGCCCATACCGCCAGCACAATCCAGATCGTCAGCGAGAGCGGGAGATCACCCGAAACAAATTGATAGAGCATGACCCCACCAGACTGGAAGACGTGCCAACTACCACTTGCCCAAGTGTACCCCGCGCGACCGGCGCAATACGATGTGATCACAAGACGGATAGCGGTTAATCATCATTGCCTTATCCGAGTCGTGGCACCAACGTATTCCCGCCCAGAAGGTGAAAATGCAGGTGATCGACCGATTGTTGCGCATCGTGGCCGGTGTTCGTAACAACCCGATAGCCGCTCTCGGCAATGCCCTCTTCCTTGGCAAGACTGACGGCGACGCGCAGGATACGTCCGAGAAGCTCGATATCCGCATCGCTGGTGTCGCCCAGCGAAGCGATGTGCCGGTTCGGGATGACGAGCACATGCGAGGTCGCCTGCGCTTGAATGTCGCGAAACGCGGTAATCTCATCATCCTGATAGAGCATGGTGGCGGGCAGTTGCCCGGCAACGATCTGGCAAAAGATACAGTCGGCCGGCACAGTGGCTCCTCTCGATCGCTCGCGCAACGCTATACTCGCGTTGATAGGGAGAACACATCCGATGCCTGAGCTACCGGAAGTTGAAACGGTTCGTCGCAATCTCGATCGTTTGCTCGTCGGCGCAACGATCGTCGATGTGCGCTTTGGCGATTTTACCGGCTCGATCGCCAATCCGGCACCGCAAATCTTCGCCGACGAAGTGCGCGGTCGCCGGTTCACCCGCACCGGCCGGCGCGGGAAATATCTCTTACTGCAACTCGATTCAGGAAACGTGATCGCGATCCATTTGCGGATGACCGGTGACCTGCACATTGCCGGCGCCGATGAACCGTGGGGGAAGCACCTGCACCTGGCGTTGCGGCTCGATGACGGCCGCGAACTCCGCTTCGCTGATGTTCGCAAGTTCGGCCGAATCTGGTTGTTCACGCCACCTGAACTCGAAGATCTCAACGAACGAATCGGACCCGAGCCGCTCGATCCCGAATTCACAGTCGAGCAGTTTCACGAGCGATTGAGAACGCGTTCACGCGCCATCAAGGCGCTCCTGCTCGAGCAATCGTTCCTGGCTGGTGTCGGGAACATCTACGCCGACGAAGCGCTGTTCGCGGCGAAAATTCATCCGCTCCGTGCAGCTTCGTCCCTCACGCCGGACGAAGCGGACTTGCTGCTGGTCGCGATCAGGACCGCCTTCCAGCGCGCGATCGAACGCGGCGGGACAACGATTCGCAATTATCGTAACGTCCTCGGCGAAGCGGGCGGTAATCAGTATTTTCTACAGATATACACACTGGCCGAAGGTGACCCATGCCCGCGCTGCGGGACGCCGATCAGCCGGATCGTCGTCGCGCAGCGCGGCACACGGTTTTGTGCGACCTGCCAGCCGCTGGAGGCTCAGGCGTAAGCGTGATCGATCGCGTCGAGCACGTTCGGATCGTTCGGGTCGAGCACCGCCAGGTCGACGTTGACGAGTTCGGTGTGCTTGATCCCGGCGCCGGTCGCGAAGAGGACCGTCTCATCCTCGTGCTTGAGGAAGCCGCTGGCTCGCAGGTTCTTGGCCGCCGCCACGACCGCACCGACCTCGGGCGAAGCGTAAATCCCTTCCTTCGACGCCAATTCGCGCACGCCATCCAGGATCTCGTCATCGCTGACCGCGATGCAGGTGCCGTCACTCTCACGAACCGAATCGAGAATGAGATAGTCACCGATGGCGCCCGGCACGCGAATGCCAGGTGCGACGGTATGCGCACCCTGCCAGGGCTCAGCGAAACGCTCACCCCGCTCAAACGCCCGCACGATCGGCGCGCAATTTTCCGCCTGCACCACGATCATCTTCGGGCGCTTCGATCCGATCAGGCCCATCTTCTCCAGTTCGTCGAACGCCTTCCACATCCCGACGATGCCGGTGCCGCCGCCGGTTGGGTAGATAATCGCGTCCGGTACGCGCCAGCCGAGCTGCTCGGCGAGTTCCAGGCCCATCGTCTTCTTGCCTTCGGCACGATACGGCTCTTTCAGCGTCGAGACATCAAACCAGCCGCGAGCGTCACAGCCGATCTTGCCGATCTTACCGGCGTCGTTGATCAGACCTTTAACGAGGTAGACCTTCGCTCCATAGGTGACACACTCGGCCTTCATGACAGCCGGCGCATCTTCGGGCATGAAGACATAGGCCTCAAGTCCACCGTTTGCCGCATAGGCGGACATCGCGGCAGCGGCGTTGCCCGCCGACGGGATCGAAACCGCCGACACACCAAGCTCCTTGGCGCGAGAGACGGCCGACGCCAGACCGCGCGCCTTGAAGCTGCCAGTCGGATTCCCGCCCTCGTCCTTGACAATCAGCTTGTCAAAGCCGAAATGCTTGCCGAGGCGCGGCGTATTGAGTAACGCCGTACCGCCCTCACCGAGGGTCAACGCGTTGACCGGATTCTGCACCGGCATGATCTCGTGGTAGCGCCAGAGATTCCACGGACGTCCGACCAACGCCTCCTTGGTCATCTCCTTGGCGGCCGCAGCCAGGTCATAGCGCGCATACAGCACCTTGCCGCACGCCGGACAAGTCGTGATGAGCTTATCGGTCGGATACTGCTCACCGCAGTTGGTGCATTCGAGATGGGTCAAGAAACTGTACACAAGCACTCCTGATCGTCACACTCCCCGGCCGGCGTAGCCAATCCCACGGGCCTAACCGATTGTAGCCCATAAATGATGTATACAGACATATACCAGACGTGGACCGGTCGATTCGCGACTGCTATACTCTGCCCAGGTCTTCGATTCGCGGGTGTAACTCAGTTGGTAGAGTGTCTGCTTCCCAAGCAGAATGTCGTGGGTTCGAGTCCCATCACCCGCTCCCTCCCGCATCAACTCATCGATATCTCGCGCTTCGCGCGCCGCTTCCTTATTGTGCCTTTGCAGTCATGTCCTCCCCGTGGTCGAAAACGCTCGATCAGCCCCAAAGCATCTCACCAGCGTAACCTGCCTCTCGGTTGAGCCGACTTCTAGATCCGTTTCGGTTCACGCTCTCCCCCAGGCCTCGTGGATTCTCGCTGTCGCGATCTTGTTGCAGATCTCTGGATCATTTGACGTGTTTGGCATGCCGACGAGATACCATGAGACCAGGCGTGGACAATTCTTCGAAACGGAGGAGGGGTCATATGGCGGATCGTTCAATGGTGGCCGCCCGTTCTGCATCCACAGAACAGAACGACGCATCAGGATCCGCCATGACGCGCCTGCGCTGGTACAACCTTGTCGTTGGCCTGGTGCATCTTATTCAGGCGGGCGTTGTCTTCGTTCTGAGCAACGACTTCGCCCTTCCCGTTACTGCGGGCTTCCTCGCCGGGCCGCCGGGCAGTACGTTCACGGCACGTGAAACGCTTTGGAACGTACCGATCGGTCCCGCTGTTGGTTTCTTCCTCCTTCTGGCCGCGGTGGATCACTTACTGATGGCTTCCCCCTGGGTCTGGACCTGGTACCGCGACAATCTGGGCCGGCAAATTAACTACGCACGCTGGTGGGAGTATTCGATCAGCGCGTCCGTGATGATCGTCTTGATCGCGCTGATTACCGGTGTCAGCGATATCGGTGCGTTGATCGCGATCTTCGGAGTAAACACGGCGATGATTTTCTTCGGTATGGTCATGGAGATCTTCAATCGGCCGGATGCGGGCAACCGCGTCAACTGGACACCGTTCCTCTTCGGTTGTGTAGC
The DNA here is from genome assembly GCA_937891245.1 of uncultured Thermomicrobiales bacterium. Classification (GTDB taxonomy): domain Bacteria; phylum Chloroflexota; class Chloroflexia; order Thermomicrobiales; family Thermomicrobiaceae; genus CALAGB01. Next base: position 11,079 of record CALAGB010000287.1, read on the forward strand.
CGGTGCCGTTCCCTGGATTGTGATCGCCTATCAGTTCATCGGCGCCGAGAATCGAGCGCAAGGGGCTGGCGTACCAACCTTTGTTTACGGGATCGTGATTTCACTCTTCATCCTTTTCAACAGCTTTGCCGTAAACATGCTGCTGCAGTATCGACGAACCGGCCACTGGTGCAACTACCTCTTCGGGGAACAGGCATACATCCTATTGAGTCTCACGGCGAAGTCGCTGCTCGCGTGGCAGATATTCGCCAATACCCTTATCAAGTGAGCCGGACTGAGGTGATCGTGAACCGGCCGTGCGGCGTTCAGGGATGGCACGATGAACGAACCCGAAAACGTTTGGCGCAACCGCCTAAGTAGAATGTCGTGGACCCGAGTTCCATCACCAGTTCCAAACCACCGTATGTCAGCATAATCAAGCCGGACCTCGGCGGTTTCGATCTGCGTTTCAACTTCACGACGCGCGATCCGGCTCTCGCGCTTGGCCGCCAGACTGAAATAGCCATACGTGCCACTCGTCCCACTCATGCTGCCTGCGATCTCCAGAGGACGCTCTTTCGGCGGATGCTCGACGAGTCAACCAGCGTGCGCTGATTAGGTCCATTTTCAGAAGTATCCAGCAAGGGGCGATCGGACTGCGGGAAATCAGGAGCTGAGTTGGGTTATGCTGAACGCGACGGAAGGTGCATTGACGGCCGGGCGCCATCTTCAGTTCAGATGCACACGAAGCCCGCGGATTTATTCTCGAGGAGGACGCATGACAACGACGCAGGGAATGATTGCTCAGGACGATCCGATTCCCAATCTCGCCTCGGCCCTCACCTTTCACGCCTCCTTCGATGACGGACCGAACGCGGACTACGCATTGGGCGAAAAGCAGATTTACAGCGCCACCATAGAGGGTTCCGAGGCGGTGACCGGACTCACCAGCGGACTGGGGGACCCGCCGCTCGAACTCGTTTCAGACGGCGGGAAATTTGGCGGCGCCCTGAAGTTTGCGCGCGAGAATAGTCACGTAGTCGTGTACAAGGTAGAGAAGAATGTCGCCTATAGTCCGGTGAACTTCCGCGGGACCGCGTCATTTTGGCTCAGCCTCGACCCTGCCGCACTTCCCGGGCACTACTGTGATCCGTTCCAGCTCACCGACAAGGAGTACGACAACGCCTGCATCTGGGTTGACTTCACCAAGAACGACACGCCGCCGAATTTTCGCCTGGGCGTTTTCGGGGATCGCGAAACGTGGGACATCACCGGCGACGGCGGGAATAGTGAGCAATTCCACTTCCGCCTGGTCACGGTTGCCGAGCCTCCGTTTGCTGGAAACCGCTGGACTCACGTCGCCATCACCTGGGATGGCATTAACGGCACACGGACAGGTCGCGCCCGGCTCTATCTCGACGCGGTGTACCAGGGTGCAACGAACGTGATTCCTGAACAGTTCAGCTGGGATAGTGCGAAGGCGGGCATTCGACTCGGGATGGGGCATTTCGTTGGTCTCATCGATGACCTGGCGCTTTTCAACCGGCCACTGTCCGCGGAAGAGCTTCGCCTGCTTTACGGTCTGAAGCGAGGCGTGGCTGAGCTTCACGGACGGTAACACCCGTTAGTCGATGATGATCGAGGGCCACGCCGCCCCTTGCGGCCGCAAGGGGCGGCGTGGCCCTTTTTTGCCTTCATTTTTCGGCCTACAATTTGCATAGACTTTGGCATCAAGATAGTAATTCGCTAATCAAATCCATGGAATGTGAATCGATGAGCTTCTTTCGGCGATCAAAACCGAACCGTCCGAAGCCCGAGACGTACCAGGAACGCCTGCGCGCCATCGGGCGTAAGCTAGACGACGATCACTTGCGTTTCGCCACACTGGTTGAGCTACCCGATGGCTTCCTGCTCAAGGCCGAGGACCCCGACCTCGTCGAGCGCGCCGTGCTGGGG